>NZ_PJJV01000040.1:0-19739 GCF_002929655.1 Cryobacterium sp. M23 | reverse complement strand
TCAAGCGCTCGTGAGCGAGATCGGCCGGCGGCCGCGAGGTAGGTGGAGAACCGGCCAATGCTGAGCCATTCCTCTATCCAGGGCCCCTCGCTCGATGTCGTTGCCACAGGGCGCCCTCCAAGCTAAGATTGAATCGCAAGCCCTTGATTGCCCCTAGAATTTGGCCTATGGCTACAATCATCCGAACGGTTCACTGGACTTTCCTCAGCTCCCCAGAGACGGCGTTGCCTCTGTTGAGCGCCGCCGTCGAGAAGACAGATTTCAGCGTAGTCTCCGCGAGCTCAGACTCCATTGTCATCGACGTACCAAGGGCGATGATGAAGAACCGTTGGGCCGCGACGATAACAGGGACCATAACCCCCACGGCCACCGGCACTGACATTCTGTGGGCCGTGGACGGGCTGGGAAACAAACACTACGAACACCTCGTAACGATCGCCGAAGGCCTCCCGGAAGGATCGCTCTACGACCATGGGATCCCAGAGGCGGTGTCGAAGGTCGCGCTAAAGATATTCGGTCGGAAAGAGATCCGCCACCTCGCGAACATTCTGGACGGGGGTGAAAAGGTGCACGCCATCGGCGTAGGGACGCTCTCGAACAAGACGGGGATCGTGGCTCTGACTGACAGACGGCTTCTGTTTCTCGAAAAGAGCCTGATGGCAGAAGACCTCGTAGATTTCTCCCTCAGCTCCATCGGCGCGATGTCGCTCGGAAAAAAGATGGGCGGCGAGACGCTCACGATCACACACTCAGGAACCGCGGCGGTCATCACGACCCTCGGGCACGGACAGGGTGACGGCATCGCACGCAAGTTCCGCGAGTTGAAAGACAAGCCTGCTACAAGCACTGCGGATACGCCTAGGGTGGCTGACCCCATCGAGCAGATTGAACGCCTCTCAGGACTACGGGACAAAGGCATTCTGTCTGAGGAAGAATTTCAACAGCAGAAAGCTCAGCTGCTCGCACGTATGTAGCGAGTCCTGCCAAACAGGAAAACCCCGCCACGGCCAGCCTCGAAACACGGCGGAGCCTTGTTGCGGGTCCAAGTCCAGTACCCGGCGCGAAACGCCAAGTCCACGTCCCGCTGCACTGTTTCGTCACGGGTCCATTCGCGCACGATAGGTGCCGGGTCCGTGGGGGCAACACTGTACGAGGGTCGCCAGTCGGCGGCGTTGGCGCCGGTGGCGTCGAAGAGGCTCAGCAGATCGTCTGTCGTATTGGGAACCACGTATCTGCCGCACATGCCGTTGAAACTAGCTCTCCCCCGGCCCCGTTTGCAATGAAATCGTCCCTTCACCTACTGAGCACCATCGCTGTAAGAGACGTCAAGCGAGCCGAACGATGCGGCACTCGGGGCAGCACCAGGAGGGGCCTTCATCTGCGCCCTCGATCATCATGGGCACCAGGCATCGTTCGCAGTTCGGCACACCCAAATCGTCGTCCATGTCGGACACACTACGCGCGCAGCCGTTGTTGGCCTCAAGATCCGCCACCAGGACGCTGCACCTGGCCGCAGCGGGTTCCACGCGGCACGTGAGGAGGCCCCTTTCGCATGCTCTTACGCGTGATCGGAGTCGCAGCAATCGGCCCGCCAACGCAAGGTCAGCACCCTCAACATCGCCACCCTCGGCTCCCTCCTCGAATGGCGTGCCATCGTCTTCAGCTCTAAATGCCGACCCATCGTGGTCAATACCGTCCCCTGGTTCCGCGACAAAACCCTCACCACCACGATCAACCGCATCGCGACCAGGACACCGAATCTCGCACCGACGCCTATCGCCGTGCCGGACGACACCGCTGCAGCGGAGGTTGCGGCCCATGGCTGGGTATGACGACGACAACTCGTCAGACCTGAAGAGGCCGCGGTCGACGTACGCCAAATGTTCCTCGACTGGCTCACCCGTCACCTCGCCACCGTCGAGGTCGTCGGCACCAAACCGACTCCGTGGTGCGCCCAATGGTGGCTGCACCCGGAGGTCGTTGCCCGGTTTAAGGCCCTCTGGCAGGCCAGCATGCAAGCTGACGCCAGCGTCATGGACGGCGACGCCGGCGCCGTGTCGTCGTGGTGGATCAACCACTGGGACCGCCATACCGCCGTCATCTTCGACACAGGTAACGGGCCCTTCCGCAACTGCGATCCCGACCAAGGACACCTCCATCGCCGCAAGGACACAACCGCCCCGATCGTGCCGACGTCGATGCCGCCTGACGACGTGGAGCTGTAAAGGAATTGTCCGGGACGGACGGCGAGCCAAGCCTCTTCCCGCACCGTCAACAGTCAGTCGATGACTCGTAGGACTAGCTCCGCTACCCAGGGATGGCGGACCTCAATAGTGGGCATGGGCCCCGGCCGCGGACACCCTCTATGGGCAATGCACGTGCACGTCTGTCTGGACGGTGCCCAAGGACCCCAATGCGCCTGCACGGTCACGAGCCGCGCCGACATTTCTCTCCCTACCGACGCACATTCTCCACGGCGTGTAACAGGCCCAGCTCGTCCCTGACTGGGTTGCCTTCCCAGTCACCTTCGACCGTGCACGCGAAAGCTCCGACGGTCGCGGCTGTCAGCAGCCGTTCCTCCGGGGTCACCCCGCGCAGTAGGTCAGAAAGATAGCCTGCGACAAAGGCGTCACCCGCGCCCACAGTGTCAACCGCGCGCACCGGGATGGCCGGCTGTTCGAAGTACTCCCCATGGATAAGGGCGACGGATCCGCGTGCTCCGAGCTTGATTACGGCATGTCGCGGTCCGAGTTCAGCGAGAGCTGATGCCTGGTCGCGTGGAGTTCCCGGGCCTACGACAAGCGCGGCTTCATCATCGCCGGCGAATACCAGGTCCGCCTGCTCGGTGAGGCGGCGGAAGGCCGCTGTGGCTGCCGGAGGTGCCCACAGAGCCGAACGGTAGTTGTAATCGAATGAGACCAAGGTGCCGGCCTCCTTCGCGCATGAGACGGCGAAATCAACTGCGTCAGCCGCTGATGCGGAGAGCCCGGCGGTGATGCCGGTGACGTGCAGAATTTTTGCCGATGAGATCGCCACCGTATCGACGTCCGAGGGGGAGAGCCGTGAACCAGCGCTACCCGAGCGGTAGTACACGACCTTGATAGAATCTGCGGTTCGTCGTTCCTTGATCATGAGCCCCGTTGGGGCGATCGGGTCGATGATGCCGTGCACGACCACCCCCTCAGCGCGTAACTCCCGGAGCACTCGCTCCCCTAGGCTGTCAGCGCCGACACGACCGATCCAGGTCACAGACGTGCCGAGACGGCGCAAAGCAATAGCGCAATTGCTCTCTGCGCCACCAATAGACAAGCCAAGGGCCGATTGATGCGCGAGAGAACCCGTGGCGTTCGCCTTGATGAGCGCCATGGTTTCGCCCAGGGTGACAACGTCAATGTCTCGCATCATGCTCGCACCGACAAGCGTGCAGCTACGGCCTCGAGGACGCTTCCGGTCAATGTCCTGGTTCGCTCCGCGAGTGCGCCGAGATCGCCACCCGAGAACGCATCCCCTAGAAGAGGGCTTCCTAGACTCACGGCACAGGCCCCGGCCGCGATCCACGCAGGCGCCTCCTCTAGGGTTACACCGCCGGAAGGGACGATCTCCATCCGCGGGAAGGGTCCCCAAATCAGGCTGAGATATCCAATCCCCACTCTTGAAGCTGGGAACACTTTCACTGCCGTGGCGCCTGCCTGCCAGCCCGAAAACAACTCTGACGGAGTCATTCCACCGGGAAATACAGGAACACCCCGGTCGACGCAAGCGCGCACGACGTCAGGATTCGTCGTAGGAGTCACAATGAATTGCGCGCCCAGATCTAGACACTCCACCGCCTGGGCGACGTCCACGATCGTGCCAACACCGATTTCAACGTCTCCGCCGAAGCGGGCGAGCAGTGCGGGTAGTTCTTCGACCACACCCTCGGTACTGAGCGTCAGCTCAATCGACCGCACACCGCCTGTGGCGAGTGCTTCGATCACGGGCGCGTACTCACGTGCATGACTTGCCCTGAGCACGGCCAGAACCGGTGTCGCGGCGAGCAGGGTGGAAACGGCGGGCCTCTGAATATTCACTATCGTGCCATCCATCCGCCGTCGACCGGAATGACCACACCGTGGACGTAATCCGATGCGCGTGAGGCGAGGAAAATCGCCGCACCGGCGATATCGTCGGCAGCTCCCCACCGACCGGCCGGAATCCGCGCTGAGATCTGCTCGCTACGTTCTTCATCTGCCAGGAGGGCGGAATTCATTTCTGTGGCGAAGTAGCCCGGAGCGATCGCATTGACGTTGACTCCGCGAGCCGCCCATTCGTTGCACAGTGCCTTGGTCAATTGAGCGACGGCTCCTTTGGACGCCGCATATGCGGGAACACGCAGTCCGCCTTGGAAAGAGAGGAGCGAAGCTAGGTTGATGACTTTTCCTTCGCCCCGCTCCAGCATGGCGGCGCCGAATCCTGTGCACAGTTGAAAGACTGCGCGGAGGTTGACGTTCATCACTGCGTCGAAGTCCTCGAGGGGGAACGCCACGGCATCGTGCCGCACCTGAGTGCCGGCGTTATTGACCAGAATATCGACGTGGTTTGAGGCGAGGACGACGCTGATCGCTTCGGCGATTGACTCGCTCTCCGACAGGTCCACGCTGATTCGCGTGACACGGCGCCCCGTCGCGGCAGCCAGGCTCAGCAGAGACTCTGGAATGTCGCCACGCTGCAGGGCGATGACATCAGAACCGGCACCAACAAGGCCTGATGCAATTGCCAATCCGATGCCCCGAGAGGCTCCGGTTACCACGGCGGTCTTACCGGTCAGGTCGAATGCGCTCATGATGCCACCGCCTCTTGTGAACTGACGAATACCTTCAGGCAGCCCGATGCCGCCATGGCCCGCTCGAAGGCCTCCGCGACGTGATCGAGTGGAAACACCTCGACAGGGATGCGTTCCAGTCCAAGCACCCCCGATTCGATCAGCGCAACGGCTTCTTCGAAGTCAGCGCGGGTGTAGACACGCACACCAACGACGGTGTTCTCGGCAAATGTCAGTGCCTGGAGATCGACCTCAGCGGGCTTCTTGTAGACCCCGACCAGAACGATCGTTCCGAGCACACGCACGCTCTTGGCCAAGTTAGCGGCCACCGAGGGGTGGGCTGCGGAGTCGAAAACGATGTCGGCGCCCGCGCCTTCCGTTGACTGAAGGATGCACTCTACGGGGTCAGCGTTGCCCGGCACTGTCTCGAAGCCCAGGTCTGCAGCGACGAGCCGTCGCTCCTCGCTCGGTTCCGAGATCAGGATCTGCCCGGCTCCCGCGTTGCGTGCCACCAGGGCCGTCAGGATACCGATCGGCCCGGCACCGAATACCATCACTGTTTCACCGCCCGCGAGCCCGGATCGGTGCACCGCGTGCACCGCCACTGCAAGTGGTTCCGCCAACGCCGCCTCACGCAAGGGAACACGCGCGTCAATCGGAATCAGTGACCCCACGGGAAGGGCGACATATTCCGCGAGTGAACCTGGCGAGTCGATTCCATGCAGCCTCAGTTTCGTGCAGACGTGTGAGTTCCCGGCTTTACATGGGCCACAGGACCCGCAGGTGACCAGCGGTTCCACGGCAACGCGAGTGCCGACAGCCGGGCTACCCTCGCTTGCTGTTTCCACTATTCCGGTGATCTCATGCCCGAGAATCGCGGGCGCGGCGGCCCGCGGATGGGTTCCGTGAAGGATACTGAAGTCCGTACCGCACAGCCCGGTGAGTTCGATTCTCACCAGGGCGTGGCCCCATGGCACGGTCGGCATCGGGACTGTGCGCACGTGGAGGGAGTCGGGGCCGATCCACACGGCAGCTTTCATTTCATTCTTTGCGGCTGATGATGATGAGTTGGTCATACCAGGACTTCCCCGTTGAGGATGTTGCGGGGGGTGCGACCGGCGCACACCTCAATGACATTTTCGATGGTGCGAGTCTTCAACTCGCTATATGACTCCTCGCTGTACCACGCGACGTGGGGGGTGAGCACGGCGTTTTCCGCGTGCAGCAAGGGGCTGTTCGCCGGCACGGGTTCTTCCTCGAAAACATCCAGCCCCGCGCCCTTCAGCCGACCGCTCGCCAGCGCATCCACGACCGCATCCGTGTCGACGACGCCGCCCCGGCAGGTGTTGATGAGAATCGCTCCGGGCAAGAACTTCCCGAGCGCCTGAGAATCTATGAGGTGCCGGGTGGCGTCGTTTAGTGGCACGTGTACGGACACGACGTTGGCGGTGGCGTACAGCTCGTCCAAGCCAACGAGTGGGATGCCCTCACTGCTGACTCCATCAACGGGAAGTGCGGGATCATGCGCAATAACGGTGTAGCCCAGTCCACGGGCCTTGCGGGCGGTGGCGGATCCGATGAGACCGAGGCCAACGACTCCGAAAACCCTGGTGCTGATGCGGTGAAGCGGTCGTAGGTCATCGATCCGGCTATTGCCGTGACGCACCTGCCTGTCGAACCGTACGATGCCGCGTTCCAGGCTGACCGCCAGAGCGATCGCGTGATCGCTGACATCCTCGGTTCCATAGTCCGGAACGTTGCACACCGCCACACCGTGCCTTGTGGCTGCCGGCACGTCCACGGTGTCGTAACCGACCCCGTAGCGGCCAATGGCTTTCAGCTGGGGCAGTGCCGCAAGCACGGTTTCCGTGATGGGCGCATATTGAACAACCAGGCCGTCCGCGTCCCTGCCGGCGGCAATCACATCGTCCTCGGTGCGGCATTGGGCGAGAACCAGTTCGACGCCGTGCGCCCGAGCCACAGCTGTTTCTTCGGCTGTCTGCGGATGGTCGCAGTCCGTGATGACTATCTTCATGCTGTCCAATCTGAGCGAAATGATTTGACAAAAAAGCTTCTCGCCGTAATGTATACCAAAAGAAAACCGGTTTTCTAGTGCTAGCTTTCATTGGAAGGCTCACAGAGCCGGTTCAAACCCCAGCCACTTCAAAGGAGAAGACGATTGACGAAACTCGACGGCAAGGTTGCATTGATCACCGGGGCTGCATCAGGTATGGGAAAGGCCATGGCCCTCGGCTACGCAGCCGAAGGCGCCCACGTCGTGATCGCTGATCTCAACGTGGAAGGCGCACAGGCAGTCGTCGCCGAGATCACGGCTGCAGGCGGGTCAGCATCTGCCCGATCGCTGAATGTGGCTGACGAGGTCCAATCCAAGGAAATTGTGGACGCCATCGTCGCTGAACACGGTTCGCTTGACATCCTGGTCAACAACGCAGGCATCGGACTCATCAAGCCCGTTTGGGAGACGACTGCGGCGGAGTGGGACCGCATCTTCAGCGTGAACGTACGCGGATTGTTCTTCCTGACGCAGGCAGCGTGTGAACCGATGCGTGCCCAGAAGAGCGGAAAGATCATCAACATGGCTTCCATCGCGGGGCGCCGCGGCGAGGCTCTCGTCGCCGCATACTGTGCATCGAAAGCCACCGTCATCTCAATCACTCAGTCTGTTGCCATGGCCATGGCCCCTTACGGAGTCAACGTGAATGCAATGGCACCCGGAATCGTTGACACACCGTACTGGAAAGAGGTCGACAAGCAGTTCGGCGAGATCACCGGTAAGTCCGAAGGAGAAACATTCCGCGACGCGGCAGCCGGAATTCCGCTCGGTCGCACTTCGGTCCCCTCAGATGTCGTCCCATTGGCCATTTTCCTGGCCGGGTCCGGCTCCAACTACATCACTGGCCAGACGTACAACGTAGAGGGCGGAATTGTCATGAGCTAACGCGCCGCGCCGCGCCGCGCCGCCCCGCTCAGACCCTGAACAACTATCGACAAAGGCCAATGATGACCAGCACTCTCTTCAGTGAAGATTCCCTCCTCTCCAGCTCACCCGCAATGCTGATCGGAGGCCAATGGACGCGGACCGAAGCCGCACGACCGGTGACGAACCCGTCGACAGGAAAGCAGATCGCCACCGTTCCGGAAGGAACAGCTGCACATCTCGAAGAGACGCTGTCGGTCGCTCGCCATGCGCAGAAGAACTGGGCGCGTAAAACCTACGCCGAACGCGGCGCAGTGCTGGAGTCTGTCGTTCGAATTGTGTCGGAACACCACGAGGAGCTTGCGCAGATCGTGGTCGCCGAACAGGGAAAGACGATCACCGAGGCGCGAGGCGAGATCGGCGGCGTGAAGGCATTCTTTGATTTTGCAATTAGTCAGAAGTATCGAAACGTCGGTGAACTTGTGGCTCCCTCAGCTCACGGCCGCCAGTTGATCGTGCGAGAAGAACCGATTGGGATCGTTGCGGCCATCATCCCCTGGAACTTCCCGGCCGCCATCTTCGCGCGGAAAGTAGCACCAGCGCTGATGGCCGGAAACGCGATTGTGCTGAAGCCGAGTGAAGAAACGCCCCTTTCAGCCATTGCGATGGCACGGGTGTGCCAGTTGGCCGGCGTGCCAGACGGCCTCATCAGCGTCATCACCGGCCCTGGTCGAGTCATCGGCGACGCAATTGTCCGCCACCCGTCCGTCGGAATGGTGACCGTGACCGGCTCGACCCGGGCCGGACGACAGATTCTCGCCGCGACTGCCGAAAAGGTTATCCCGGTGTCGCTGGAACTCGGCGGCAAGGCGCCGGTTATCGTATTTGACGACGCCGACCTAGAGCTAGCGGTGCAGCAAGCCTTCGAAGCTCGGTTCTGGAACTGTGGGCAGGTGTGCACGTGCAATGAGCGCACTTACGTGCAGCGCGGTGTCTACGACGAGTTCGTGCGCCGGTTCGTCGCGAAGGTGAGAGACCTGAAGGTCGGCGATCCGCTCGACGACACGAGCCAGATGGGACCGAAGGTTTCACAGGCGGAGTGGGACAAAGTGAAGTCGTTCGTGGACGGCGCCGTGTCTGCTGGTGCACACCTTGAAATTGGTGGTGGAAAACCAGAAGGTATGGAGGACAGCGACGGATTCTGGTTCGCTCCGACGGTACTTACCAACGTCACGAACGACATGGACATCGTCCAGCAGGAAGTCTTCGGCCCCGTGCTGCCGATCATCCCCTTCGATGACTACGACCAGGTGATCGAGTGGGCGAATTCCACAGAGTATGGCCTTACGGCCTATGTGTACACGGAGAGTATGCGAACCGCTCTGGCTGCGACCGACGATCTTGAGTTCGGGGAGGTTTATCTCAACCAGACCGGGCCCGAACAAGTGCAGGGGTTTCACACCGGGTGGAAGCTCTCCGGGCTCGGCGGCGACGACGGTGCCCACGGATTCGAGCGATACCTGCGTCGGAAGACTGTCTACCTCGATTACGCGAAGCCCTCCCACTGACCGATAGTTCCAACCGCCAGACCGACGAACGCAACGACATGAGGAAGGTGCGTGCAATGTCCGAGAAAAGCCCGAAAGAGCAGCGAGTGCGCCTGATTGACGTCGCGGATGCCGCAAATGTGACGAAATCAGTGGTTTCGCGAGTGCTCAGCGGAGACCCGACTCTCGCAGTCCGCGACGAGACGAGAGACCGGATCCTCGCACTCGCCGCAGATCTGGCCTACGAACCGCACGCTGGAGCGAAAGCTCTGGCGGGTTCGCGCTCAAAGGCACTGGCGTTACTGATTCCCGATCTCACGACCCCGGTTTACGCTCGGATAGCTCGGGGCGCGTACCAACGTGCGCGCGAACGCGGGTATGTCGTGCTCCTCGCTGAAGACCGTGAGGATTCGCAGTCACAGTCCGACTACACCGACCTGGTGAGCGCCGGACGCGTCGATGGGCTCCTCATCGCCTCATCGAGGGAGGGTCACCCTCTCCTAGCCGATGGGCGCCTGAGAACAGTGCCGCATGTGTTCGTGAATCGCACCGTCCCCGATTCTGGACGGAACGTGAGCATCAACCAATCAAGCGCAAGTGCGAACGCGTACAGGTTTCTTTTCGAGCGGGGCCACCGCAAGATTGGGCATATCTCCGGTACCGACACGCTCTCACCGGCGGTCGAACGTGAGCGCGGCTTCGACCAAGCGGCCAGCGATCTGGGCGCCGAGAAGCCGATGGTGGTGCGGGATGACTTCCTAGAGTCGGGCGGCTATCGTTCGGCAGAACTCCTGATGCGCGAGCACCCGGGGATCACCGCACTGTACGCCGGTACGTTCTCCCAGTCGGTCGGAGCGCTCAAAGCGCTCCGTGACTTGGGCATTCGAGTTCCCGAAGATGTTTCAGTCCTCTCCAACGACGATCTCCCGCTGGCCAACTACCTGGTGCCATCCCTATCGGCGATGGCGATGCCTCTCGATGAGCTTGGGAGGCTCGCTGTCGACACGCTCGTCGACCAACTCGAGGGCAAGGCCGTCGCCGATGTCGTACTCGAGCACGACGCCGTGGCGGTCGAACGAGGCTCCACTGCACGTGCACGACCCTCTCCGTGACTATCACGTCCGCAACCTATCCCGAGCTCAGAATCTAATTTTTTTGCCCGCCGACCGTACCGAAACAGGGAGACCTCCTTGCCTCAAATCGAGCAAATTCGAACTGACTTGTACCGCATTCCGCTGGCGCAACAGCTGACTGATAGCACCCACGGGACCATGGTGGACTTCGAATTGATCACGGTTCGGATCACTGACAGTGACGGGGTGGAGGGCTGCGGATACACGTACACCGTGAACCACGGTGGTGCTGCAGTCGCGGTAATGATCGAGCGTTACCTCACACCGCACCTGATCGGCAAGGAAACTGACCACAGAGAAAAACTGTGGCAGGACATGTGGTGGATGCTGCACTATGCGGGCCGAGGTGGCCACGCGACCTCAGCGATCTCCGCAGTCGACATTGCACTGTGGGACATGCACGGGCGTCGACAGAACCAGCCACTGTGGCGACTGTTCGGCGGATTCGACCCGAAGGTCCCCGTCTACGCCGGCGGCATCGACCTGGAGTTCCCAATCGAACAGTTGCTTGCACAAGCTGACCGGTTTATCGCCGAGGGTTTCCGCGCTATCAAGATGAAAGTCGGGCGGCCGCTACTACGCACCGATTTGGCCCGAGTCACGAGCATGCGGGAGCATCTCGGGGATGACTTCCCCCTGATGGTCGATGCCAACATGAAATGGGGCGTCGACGAGGCGATTAGAGCCGCCCGGGCCATGCAGGAGTTCGGGCTCGTCTGGATTGAGGAACCAACCATCCCAGACGACGTCGCCGGTAACGCTCGGATTGTGCGAGAAGGACACCACGCAATCGCGGCTGGGGAGAACCTTCACTCCCTCTACGAGTTCCAGCAGCACATCACGGCAGGCGCTGTCACGCTTCCTGAACCTGACGTGGCCAACTGTGGAGGTTACACCGTCTTCCGTAAGGTTTGCAGCCTCGCGGAAGCGCACAACCTGCCCGTGACCTCCCACGGAGTCCACGACCTCACGGTTCACGCACTCGCCGCAGCACCCAATCGAACCTTCATGGAAGCCCACGGCTTCGGACTCGACGCGTTCCTGCACGAACCGATGGTCATCGACGACGGGTTCGCCGTCGCTCCAGAACGCCCCGGTCATGGGGTCAACCTCGACTTCGACGCACTTGAATCCGTCCGAAGCTGACCGAGCCAGCGTTCACACCCCGAAACTCCGCCCGGACGGTATCCGGAATCACACAATGAAAGTGGGAATGGAATGACCGCTACACCGTTACGAAAGGCGCTTTTCAGCACAGTCGCCTGTGCCGCCGTCCTCACCCTCGCGCTCACCGGCTGCACCAACACCGGCGAAAGCAAAGCCGCCACTTCCGGTGGCGCTGACCAGGTCGTCAAATCCTCAGATGGCCCGACCTGTGCCCTCGCGGACTACAAGGGGGACAAGTTCGAGCTCGCCGACGCTGTCGTCGGTTTCTCGCAGTCAGAAAAGGAAGACAACCCCTTCCGCATCGCCGAGACGCAGTCCATCAAGGACGAGGCTGCAAAGCTCGGAGTAAAGAAACTCATCGTCACGAACGCGCAGTCGACGCTGTCCAAGCAGATCTCCGACATCCAGGACATGATTTCGCAGGGCGCACAGGCCCTGATCGTGGCCCCGCTCAACTCCGACGGGCTCGAGCCAGCACTGTCGGTGGCGCGCGAGAAGAACATTCCCGTCATCACCATCGACCGTCTGCTGAACGCGGAGGGCTGCAGCGACTATGTCACGTTCCTCGGATCTGACTTCGTCGAGCAGGGCAAGCGTGCCGCTGACCAGCTCATCGCGGGCACAGGCGGCGAAGGCAGCATCGCGATCCTCCTGGGCTCGTCGGGCAATGGCGTGACAACGGACCGCCTCAAGGGGTTCGTGGACCAGATGGCCGCGGAGGCGCCCGACATGGAGATCGTCGCCCAGCAGACTGCCGACTTCTCGCGCGACAAGGGACAGTCGGTAACTGAACAGCTTCTGCAGGCGAACCCTGAGATCACGGTCATCTATGCACACAACGACGAGATGGGGCTCGGCGCCCAGGCCGCCATCATCGCCGCGGGCAAGACCCCCGGTAAGGACATCCAGATCTACTCCATCGACGGAACACGAAATGCCGTCGAACAGGTAGCTGCAGGAGCCTACAACGGTGTGGTCGAGTCCAACCCCCGCTTCGGTCCGCTCGCATTCGCCACGCTGAAGAGCTTCCTGTCAGGTGAGGCAGTCAGCCAGAGCATCGTCATCGAAGACGGCGAGTACGACCCGTCGAACGCAGCCGAAAAGGTTGATCTCGCTTACTAACTCGAGCGATAAACGCGGGGTCAGTTGCGACGTGCGCAGCCGGCCCCGCACCCTCCCGACAGAAAGGCCTCGTGCGTGATCACACCAACTGGCACCCCCCGCGATGCGACAGTCCTGGAAGCCCGCGGCGTAACCAAGCGATTCGCTGGAATCACAGCCCTCGACAATGTCGACTTCACTCTTCACCCCGGTGAAAGTCTCGCACTCATGGGCGAGAACGGAGCCGGAAAATCAACCCTCATCAAGGTGCTGACCGGTGTCTATCAGCCGGACGCCGGCGAACTTCATCTCGGGGGCACCACCACCACGTTCGCGCGCCCCCTGGATGCCCAACGATCGGGCATCAGCACGATCTATCAGGAGGTCAACCTCATTCCTCTCCTGTCTGTTGCGCAGAACATCTTCCTCGGGCGGGAACCCCGCGACCGTTGGGGACTGATCGACTTCAAGCAGTTGAACGAAGACGCCCGCACGCTCCTCGACACGTACGACATTCACGTTGATGTCCGGCGGCCGCTCCACCGCCTCGCCCTCGGCATGCAGCAGATGGTTGCACTGGCTCGCGCGGTAAGCATCGATGCGCGTGTCGTCATCATGGACGAGCCAACGTCCTCGCTAGAGGCTCGCGAAGTGGAGACATTGTTCCGCGTCATCGGGTTGCTGCGCGCCCAAGGCATCGCCATCGTGTACGTGAGCCACCGGATGGATGAGATCTACCGCGTGTGTGACTCGGTCACCGTACTCAGGGACGGCAAGTCCGTTCACTCTGGTCTGCTCGCAGACCTGCCCCGCGTCGAACTCGTGTCAATCATGCTCGGTCGCTCCGTAGAGAAAACGAAACGCGAGTCCCTTACCGCGTTCGGGTCCGCCCGCACGAGCTCCCAAGCACCAACACTCATCGCAACAAACCTCACCCGCAAGCATCAGATCAGCGGAATCAGCCTCGAGATCCGCCCCGGTGAGGTCGTCGGGCTCGGTGGCCTTCTGGGGTCCGGCCGATCGGAGACTCTGAAGGCTCTCGCCGGTGTCATGAAGGTCGACAACGGTCACGTCCATGTCGGTGGACGCCTCGTGAAGAACGGGTCAGTTTCGGCCGCCATCCGAGCGGGCATCGTGATGCTCCCGGAGGACCGCAAGGCCGAAGGGATCATCCCGAACCTGTCCATTCGGGACAACATCGTCCTAGCTGCGCTTCCCCGGCTCTCTGTCGGAGGCTTCACTTCACGGACACGCCAGGACGCAATCGTCGACGTCTTCATGAAGCGGTTGCGTATCAAGGCAACAAGCTCGAGCCAACTCGTCTCTGAACTGTCAGGCGGCAACCAGCAAAAGGTGATGATCGCCCGATGGCTCGCAATGAACCCGCGAGTCCTTCTGCTCGACGAGCCCACCCGCGGGATCGACGTGGGCGCGAAAGCCGAGGTGCAAGCACTCATCAATGAGCTGGCAGACGAAGGCCTTGCCATCGTCATGGTGTCCTCCGAGGTCGAAGAGGTCGTCGAAGGTTCGGCCCGTGTCATCGTGCTCCGCGATGGTTCGGTCGAGACCGAACTCATTGGAGACGAAGTCACTGAGCATCATCTGCTCTCGGCGTTGGTCGGCGAGCCCATCACCGTCACGAAAGAACTCCCATGACACAAGCAGCGGTAACACCCACAGCACAACGTCAGAGCCGGTCGTTGGCACATCTCCAGCAGTACGGGGTGTACATCGCCATCGTGCTACTGCTCATGTACAACGCAGCGTTCACGTCGAACTTCATCAGTGTAGATAACTTCAGGACGCAGTTCATCCAGATGGTTCCCGTCCTGATCGTGGCGTTGGGGATGGCGTTAGTCATTGGGACGCAAGGCATCGACCTCTCCGGCGGAGCCGTCATGGCCCTCGCGGCAGCAGTCATCCCGCTCTATATCGGCTACGGCCTCATTCCCGCCGCCGCAATGGCAATATTCGCTGGCTGCCTGATTGGCGTGGCCAACGGAGCGATGATCGCGTTCATTGGCGTGCAACCCATCGTTGCCACCCTGGCGCTCATGGTCGCCGGCAGAGGAATCGCCCTGGTGGTGGCCAACGAACAACTGAAGTCCGTAACCAACCCAACGATCCTCTCGCTCGGCCGAAACTCAATCGTTGGAGTGCCGTACAGCGTGCTGGTCGCCATGATCCTCGTGGTCGTTGTCGCCGTCCTGGTGAACCGCACCACTTTTGGCAAGCAGCTGGTGGCCGTGGGAGGGAGCAGGCGCGCAGCTGAACTAGCGGGCCTCCCGGTCAAGAGAATCCTAATGACCACATATATCCTCGCAGCCGCACTCGCGGCAGTCGCGGGAATCATCGCAACCGCCAGGCTCGGGGCATCCGTGCCCTCAACACTCGGCAACCTCATCGAGCTATCGGCCATCACTGCAGTCGTCATCGGAGGCACGCCGCTAACCGGCGGCAAGGTCAAGGTAGTCGGCACGGTAGCGGGCGCCCTCCTGCTGCAGCTCATTGCGGCAACGTTGATCAAGAACAACGTGCCGGATGCATACTCACAAATCACCCAGGCCGTCATCATTCTGATTGCGGTTTACATTCAGCGCGGAAAGTTGGCTGTCCGATGAGCGTCATCGTCCCCGAAGCAGGACTTCCAACGACGAAGCGTTTTGATCGCGAGACACTCGCCTTGGGAGCACAGAAATACGGCGCCTCAGTAGTGCTGGCGCTCCTCGTCGTCATCGGTACCATCGCCTTCCCGACCTTCGCATCCGTCAGCAACGTTTCGAACATCGCGACCCAGTCGTCGTTCCTGGTCATCGTTGCCGCCGGAATGACGTTCGTAATCCTCACAGGCGGCATCGACCTTTCTGTAGGGTCTGTTTTCGCCCTCGGCGGCGTGCTGGCAGCCTACGGCTCCACGTTCGGGCCGGTTGTAGCACTCCTGCTGCCACTGGCAGCTTGCGGCGTGATCGGCATGATCCAGGGTTTCCTGGTCGCCTACGTAGGGATGGCGCCGTTCATCGTCACGCTCGCCGGCCTGCTCGGCGTGCGCGGTATCGTCTTCGCGTCGACTAACGCCGGGTCGAACACTCCAATCGTGAGTGACCCCTCTTTCAAAGCAATCGGCCAAGAGACGCTGCTCGGAGTCAGGTGGCCGGTGATCATCGCTATCGTCGTCATCATCGTTGGAACAGTCCTTCTGACGCGGTCGCGCGGAGGCCAGTCAATCCTCGCGGTGGGTGGGTCGGAAAGCGCTGCCGCACTCATGGGTATTGCAGTCGCGCGTGTAAAATTCAGCGTCTACGTCGTCAGCGGCCTGTTTGCGGGCCTGGCCGGAGCCCTCAACGCTGCATACTCCTCATCCGGTGTGCCAACCGTGGGCGCGGGACTTGAACTCAGTGCGATCGCGGCGGTCGTCATCGGCGGAACTTTGCTAACTGGAGGGCGAGGCAACCTCATCAGCACAGTCGTGGGGGTGCTTCTGCTGAGCGTCATCCAGAACCTCATCAACCAGGTGGGCTCACTCAGTTCGTCTGTTCAGTCGGTAGTGAGCGGCCTATTCCTGGCCATTGTGGTCATCGTCCAGACAGTCCTCTCCCGAACACAACGCCTGTAGCGTTCATTCTCGGTCCACGGCGCTGACCTCGGTGCGATGCCGTGAGTGATTGGTGGCGGATGCCGTTGTGATGCGGCCTCGGACTGGGGAGTCGGTCGGTTCGCAATGTACGGCGGCGACGGTATCCCCGATCAGCCAGCAGAGGCTGCCGAGAATCTCATCCCGGCGAGCTACGCCTGGAGAGCGAAGGAGCGAGCGGCAGAAATATCCTTTTGACCGATTTCGTCAAGCGGCTCGCCACGTAACAGGACAGGGGGGACTGATCGCCACGTTCCGGGTCAGGCCCTGGAACCACGCCTGGACTACCTTCGCGCTCTCCCGTTCAATCAAAATGCCGGCCACGTAATAAGAGGACGCCGAGTTCGTGCACCACGGCGACTGGATGGTCCTCGAGTTCGGCCGCGAGACGTCGGAGTTCATTCGACGCCGTCTTGCGCGCTGCCTCGTCCTGTGTGAGAAAAAGCCTTAACGCGGCCTTGTACAGGACCTTCACTCCGTCCACGGGCCCGCGCAACCAATCCGGTAGTGCATCCTCCAGAATGACAGACTAGTGGGCGCGGTTCGCACGCCGCGGCTTCTTGCGGCCGTGCAATTTTCCGGTGGCCGACCGCGCTCACCGGTCTCGGCTGCTGGGTCGCCGGAACCGTGTCCTTCCAGGCGGTCCTCAGTCACACCCCTGGCCGCGGACGCGCGCCATCCGACACGAGTCATTCTCGGGCAGATAGTGACAAATATTTCAGCATCATCTCGGTTTAAAGGGGTGGTTTTTCACCCCCCACCTACGAAATGCTCCGCACCACCCGCACCCTCGGCGTCTTCCAACTCGAGTCCCCCGGACAAATGGAGCTGATCGGGAAGCTCCGAGGAGCAAGGTCTCGTCGATCACGTGTGGGAGCACGACGCAACTGGACCAGGACGAAAGGTCTTTGGCCTGACAGCACTGGGCACGAAGGAATTCGACCGCTCGATCGCGACATGGAACCGCATGAATGACACCCTCACCACTCTTCGAACGAATCGACGGGACGCACGATGACCTATGAACACGACCTCGCCTTCAACCTGCGCATACGCGGTACCCCGGAGTCGCAGATCGCTGAGGTGCTCGAAGAAGTTCGCGCGCATGCATCAACCACCGGCACCTCCGCAGAATCTGAGTTCGGGACGCCCGAGGAATACGCATCGAGTTTTCCTAAGGTGAAGCGGCGAACACGCGGAAGTCGCGTAGTGATCGCCGCAGTCATCCTCGCGCTTGCCTACGTCGTCGCCATTTTCGCCGTCGCCTTGATCGGCTTCGACATTGAAGTCATCACCGGCCCGGTGCTGCTGTGGCCAGCCCTGGTGGTCCTGGCGCTCGGCGTTCTTGGCGGTATCCTGATCGACTACCTCCGTCTAGCGCCGCGCTCCAACCGTGGATAAGTGACTCCACCGCACTATGGGCCACTCACTCTGAAAGCACCCGCGCAAGGGCAACACCCCCGAGGGGCTCGGTGGGTGACCGATGTACCTGTCTTGTTAATCCGATCGGGCAGACGGACACCGAGCGCGATGGGATGATCTTGGCATGGAACTCAAGGACCTCTCTGGAGTCGCACGCGTCTCTCTTCGTCCGGTGAGATACGAGTTCGAGTCGGCGACTGGTGGTGACTGGGATGACAACTGGCTTGTCATCGCCGGTGAAGTTGTCTCCGGAGGACAGTCGTGGTCCTTTCGCCATCCGTCTTTGGTTGTCGACGAAGCAATGGAGATCGCCGACTGGCTTGAGCGGGTTGCGTCTGGGCTCGAGGCACCCACCCAGTTGAGTGAGAACGGTGGCATTGACCCGTCTCTTGCTTTCACTGAGCCGAACCTTGCCTTCAGCGTCCAAAGCTATGGCGACAACACAGTCGTCGTTCGAGTTCACTTCTCACTGGAGGCATTGCCTCCAGATCGATGCGGGCCGGCAGACGATCACATCGCAGAGCACACCTTCTGGATCGAAATAGCGATCACTCTCAGGGATACTGTCAGCGCCGCTGCGACCTTGCGGGCGGAACTCGCTGTCTTGCCCAGACGCTGAGAAGTGGCGTCCGCTAAACACTACTTATGCAGATGAGCGGTCATGGTTCGCTTCTTCCGCAGGACAACGAGAGTCGCTCCCAGGATTATGAGCAGGCCACCCACAGCGCCAAGCAATCCAAGCAGCAAACTGGTCGATAGATAGCAGCTACCTGAAATTACAAACGCGACTCCGATCAAAGCCAGAACACCCTGGACAACTAATGTTTCGCGCAAGACCTAGCTCTATCGGATCGACCTTGACGCTATGACCATCGACAGGTTTCGGTTTCCGGATCCCTCGTCCACCCCAACGGAGAATGGGCCCACTCGTCCGCTGAGAGAAATCGTGGAGTGCAGGGTGGGAAAGCTCGGCTATTGGCTCCTGAATCCCGAAGGCCGCGATATTGAGACGGTTGAGTACTTCTGGCAGCGTTCCAGCACGGTCGTCCGCATTGATCCTGTGCCCGCGCAACCGGCAGATCGCCCCGAGTGATGGCCGACGAACGGACGGAGGAGCTGACCGGCGCCGAGGGCGGCTGCTGGATTGTGACGACGTTGGGTTCCACGTATGAATTCGATCTGGACGCGATGACGGTCACCCGAATCCCCGGCGAAGGCGCCGGCCGAACCGTGAACGATCGGACACGGCCGCTCCTTGAGATCGTACGCTGCGCGATCGGTGCGCGGGGCTACTGGTTGATGAACCCCGAGGATGACGAGTCGGCCTTCGTCGAGAACTACTGGCAGCTGTCCACCACGATCCGGAGCATCGACCCCGCACCCGCAGACTGATCGGCGAATGGGCTGCTCTAGCCCGGGAAGGAGCACACCGTGGATTCATTGACGGATGACGCAACCGGCTGTTACGTCGTGACGACGGCCTCCGCCAGTCGCTACTGGTGCCCGGCAAGCGGGCCCAGTGCTGTGAACCGGGCGTGCAGGTCCAGAAGCTGCACTGACCGCTTATAGAAACGTTTCCCTCGATTCTGGGCAAGGCTGTAGGTGAAAGTGAGCCCAGCGACAACGAGCCCAACAGCCGTTTCTGTCGACAATCGCTTGAACTGTAGAATCCACCGCTGAATTTCCTCCCCTACGTTGCTCATACTGCAACGCACACAAACTAGCGGAAGCTAGGGACATCCCTGGTGCCATGCGTGTCGCTTCATCACCAGGCGAAAGATAAGAAATGCATACGAGAACGCCGTTCAGCGAACCGCCGGCAGGTCAGGAATCAACAGAGCGGGCAGCCGCAGTGTCTCGTCAGGGAGAATAATCACATGGATGATTTGCTACCGCTCTTTGACAGCAAGGAGACTGGGGTTACGTCCCTGTGAGTGGTGTGGTTTCCGGCTTCTGAGTGTTGCTTCGTCAACGTGAAGAGCCACCGTGGGATGGTCAG
>NZ_PJJV01000037.1:0-14096 GCF_002929655.1 Cryobacterium sp. M23 | reverse complement strand
GCCTCGGCGGCCACAAACCCGCACTCCCCGGCCGGGATTAACCCACGGTTACGACAGGAGAGCCAAAATCTCCGTCGAATTGGTTCGGGGCAGGGCGGGGCGGCGCAGGGCGGCGCAGGGCGCGGCGGTATCCGTCGCGACTCATACTAGAGAAGCCGGCACACGTTCTACCGTGTGCCGGCTTCCACAGCGTGCGCCGCGAGTGGCCAGCCAGGATCTGCCGACCCGGACCTGACCCTAGATCTCGGAGTCGTCCACCGGCCCTTGCCGCGCGGTCGTCGGCTCGGTGCCGCCGTTCGTGGTGCCGGCACCGGCGGCGTTGGCCTCGCGCTCCAACCGGGCTGCGCGGCGGCTCGGTTGCGGCTTTTGCACGGACAGTTCCCCGCCCACGCGACCGCCGTAGGGGCGGCCGTGGTCGGCGTACTCCTCACGGAAGTAGGCCATGCGCCACGGACCCATTTCGATCCGGGCGCCGGTGCGCAGGACCTGCCCATCGTTCTCGTCCTGCCGGTAATTCCGCTTGGCTCCGCCGGAAACGTCGCCGAGCGGATACAGAACGTACTCGTCGTTGTCGTCGTGGCGGATTTCGGCATGGAACGGTTGCAGACCGGCCAGCTGCAGGTCGGCATCCGGGGCCGAACCGATGGTGGTGACCGTCGGCAGCAGATCGAACTCGCGCGGCATCTGACCGTTCCAGTTCTTCGAGCCGATCACAAAAACCAGCCGGGGCCGGCCTGCCCCCGGTGTGTAGTGCGTCGTGGTCACCCGGCGACGGATGCGCCGGTCGAAGGTCGGCACCAACGGCAACAGGGTGGCCGGCGGCAACGGCAGGGACAGGCCCGCCTCCGGTGCAGCACTGCGCCGCCGCAGGAGCGGAACCAGCGCGGCCCGGCTGCCGAGCGTAATGTGCGACGAACCGGTCAGCAGCCGCTGGATGACGGGTGCCTTGACGGCTCCCAGCCGGATGATCAGGCCGTCGGGGCCGGACACGGAGACGGTCAGGCCGCGCTCGGCCAGGTCGCCGGCCAGGCCGCGGAGCTCCTTCAGCTTCATCGTGCTGGTGCGCACGAACATCTCGGGCCTGCTGGAGAAGATCTCGACGTCGAGGCCGCTGGCCGTGATGGTTCCGCCCATCTGCTCGGCGCCGGTCGCCTCCGTGGTGTCGCCCGGTGTGCCCGGCTCCGCGAGGGAGAACTCCAGGTCGATGTCCAGGCGGGTGGTGGGGCTCATGACTACTTGGTGAGCGGTTCGGTGCCGGAACCCTCGCTCGTGGTGACCCGCAGTGTGCCGTTCAGCTTCCAGGTGGCACGGGGGGCGTCGGGGCCGATGTCGCGCGGCACCTCCACCGTCATGTCGATGAAGCTGTAGTTGATGGCGGCGCTCTTGCCGGTCAGGTAGGACCACATCTCCTTGCCGAGGTCGGTCCAGTCCTTGATGTTGTGGGCGTCGGGGCCGGTGGCGTTGGCAGTGGGTACGGGGTTCTGGCTGTCAGTCACGGTGTGTTCCTTCTCGCTTGGTTGCAGGGAAACGGCACTCGGTCGTCGCACATCGGGCCCGCAATCGGCCAGAATCGGATCAACAGTGAACCGCCGCGCGGACAGCCATCAAAAACCTCGTCTGCCGCGTGTAGGCCAACCCTAGTTGAGCACGGCTGCAGGGGGAAGGGCGCGGCACCCCCTGTTCTGGTCGGTGGTGTCGGCTAGCCTCGAAACCACCGTGACCAGCGCTTCCGGTGTGGTTGTGCGTGCGCAAAGAGGAGATCGACGTGTTCCTGCCAGACCCTGCCACCGTTGTCTACTCGGCGAGCGACCTCAGCGCCGCGGCCGCGTGCGAGTGGGCACTGTTGCGCCGACTCGACGCGAAACTGGGACGCATCGACGCCGCCCCGGCAGCCGCTGACGCCATGCTCCAGCGCACCGCCGAGCTGGGCGACGCCCACGAACTGCGGATGCTCGAACAGCTGCGCGCGGCCCGCACCGTCGTCGAGATCGAACGTGGCGACCTCGCCGACATCGGTTCCGCCGTTGAAATGAGCGAGGCGGCCCTGCGCGCAGGGGCCGAGGTGGTGTTCCAGGCTGCATTCTTCGACGGGCGATTCCTGGGCTACGCGGACTTCATCATCCGCACCGGGAGCGGCGACCATTCCGACCCCGCCGACCCCGCCGACCATGCCGCGACCTACGAGGTCTACGACACGAAGCTGGCACGCTCGGCGAAGATCACGGCGCTGCTGCAGTTGGCGGCGTATAGCGACCAGTTGCAGCGGATGGGCATCCCGACGGGGGAGAACGTGCACCTTCTGCTCGGCGACGGCCGCACGAGCTCGCACCGGTTGCAGGACATCCTGCCGGTCTACCGCGCCCGGCGCGCCCGCCTCGAGCGGCTGGTCGACGAACGCCTCGCCGACCCTGCGCCCACCCCGTGGGGTGACCCTCGCTACGCCGCCTGCGGCCGCTGTGACCTGTGCGAGGAGCAGGTGCAGCAGCACCGGGACGTGCTCCTGGTCGCGAACCTGCGGCTCAGCCAGCGCGCCCGGCTGCGCTCCGCGGGCGTCCGCTCCATCGACGACCTCGCCGCGCGGCGCGAGCCCGTCCCCGGTTTGTCAGACGTTGCGCTGGCGACCCTGCAGGGGCAGGCCCGGCAGCAGATCGCCCCCCGAGCCCCCGGCCGGCCACTGAACTGGGAGATCATCAACCCGGCCGCCCTCGCGGCGCTGCCCGCACCCGACGCGGGGGACATCTTCTTCGACTTCGAGGGTGACCCGCTCTACCAGGAGGCCGGCAACGGACAGTGGGGGCTGGACTATCTGTTCGGTCTGGCCCTGCCGGACGATACCTTCCGCACCTTCTGGGCGCACGACCACGCCGAGGAACGTCAGGCCCTGATCGACTTCCTGGAGTATGTGCGGGAGCGCCGTTCGCGGCATCCGGGGCTCCACATCTACCACTACGCCCCCTACGAGCGCACCCACCTGCTCGGCCTTGCCGCCCGGCACGGGGTCGGCGAAGAAGCGGTCGACGACCTATTGCGCCGGAATGTGCTCGTTGACCTCTACCCGATCGTGCGGCAGGGCTTGCGCATCGGCAGCCGCAGCTACTCGCTCAAGAAGCTCGAACCGCTTTACATGGGGCTCGAGGAACGCGAGGGCGTGGCCAACGCCGCCGACTCGATCACCGAATACGTGCGCTCGCGCACCCTGTTGGCCGCCGGACAGACGGATGCCGCAGAGCAGATTCTCACGGACATCACCCGCTACAACGCGTACGACTGCCGCTCCACCCTGCGCCTGCGCGACTGGCTGCTGGCCCGCGCCGCCGAGCAGCCGGGCGCCACCGCAGCGTCGCCGGCGACCCTGGCGGGCGTGCCCCTGCCGGTGCGGGAACCGGACCCGGTCTACCTGGAACTCTCCGCGCTGCTTGCCGACGTTCCGCCGGCCGAGCGCACCGCCGACCAGACCGCGCTCGCCCTCGCCTCGGCGGCGATCGACTACCACCGGCGGGAGCAGAAATCGTTCTGGTGGGACCACTACAGTCGCCTGGGCGCGCCCGTGGACGACTGGGCGGACACCAGGGACGTGCTCATCGTCGAAACAGCAGCCCTGCACCTGGGCTGGCACCGGGAAGGCCGCCAGTCGCTCGACCGCCGGGTACTGCGCCTGACCGGGGCACTCGCGCCGGGCAGTTCGCTCACGGTCGGGCAGCAGCCGTTCCTGCTCTACGACCTGCCCTACCCGCCGATCAGCCGCAGCGACGCCCCCGGAGCGCGCACCGCGCACAACAGGGCGACCATCATCGACGTGATCGACGAGTCGGTCTATTTGGTCGAGGAGGTGCTCGAACGCGATGCACCCGCCCACCGGGAAATGCCGATCGCCCTCACCCCCGGCACCCCGCCGCCAGCCGGTAGCCAGGTGACCGCGATCTCGGAGTGGGGCCGCGCCGTGCTCTCCCGGTGGCCGGAACCGCTGCCGGACGCGGCCCTCGACCTGCTGCGCCGACGCCCGCCCCGGTTGCTCGGGGCAAGCGGGCCGGCGCAGCCCCTGGTGCGGCCACCGGCGCGCCCCGGCGATGGTTCCGGTGCCGGGGACGGCGACGGCGACGGCGAGGGCGATGGTGCCGGCGACGGCGACGGTGAGGGCGATGGTGCCGGCGACGGCGACGGTGAGGGGGATGTGCGCACCGCCATCCGGGACACCCTGCTCGTGCTCGACCGGTCCTACCTCGCGGTGCAGGGCCCGCCCGGAACCGGCAAGACCTTCGTCGGCTCGAGGGTGATCGCCGACCTCGTCGTGCGGCACGGCTGGCGCGTCGGCGTCGTCGCGCAGTCCCACGCCGCGGTCGAGAACATGCTCCGGGCCGTACTCGCCGCCGGAATCGAGGCGGGGCTGGAGCCCGGCCAGGTCGGGAAGAAAGCGAAAAAGGGCGACGAGAAAAAGCCGGTGCCGTGGACCCTCCTGGATACCAAGACCTTCGCCCGGTTCACCGGGCAGTCCGGCGGCTGGGTGCTCGGCGGCACCGCCTGGGACTTCAGCAACGCCGACCGGGTGCCGCGGGGCTCCCTCGACCTGCTCGTGATCGACGAGGCCGGCCAGTTCTCCCTCGCCAGCACCATCGCAGCGGCCGTCGCGGCCGAACGCCTGCTGCTGCTCGGCGACCCGCAACAGCTGCCGCAGGTCAGCCAGGGCACGCACCCCGAACCGGTCGACGGCTCGGCTCTGGGCTGGCTCAGCGACGGACACCAGGTGCTCCCGCCGGAATTCGGCTACTTTCTGAAGACCAGCTGGCGCATGCATCCGAGGATCTGCGCTCCGGTGTCGGCGCTGTCCTACGAGGGGCGGCTGCGCTCGCACCCCTCCGATCGCCGACTCGAGGCTGTGGAGCCGGGCCTGCACCCGGTGCCCGTGCCGCACCGGTTCAATTCCACCTCGTCGGTGGAGGAGGCCGAAGCCGTGGTCTCACTGGTGACCGGTCTGCTCGGCCGACCCTGGACATCCGGTGGCCGGAGCGCACCGCTGGCGCAGGGCGACGTGATCGTCGTGGCGCCCTACAACGCGCAGGTCGAGCTGCTGCGCCGCCACCTCGTGCAGGCCGGCCTGGGTGACGTGCCGGTGGGCACCGTCGACAAGTTCCAGGGCCGGGAGGCGGCGGTCGCCGTGGTCTCGCTTGCCGCCTCCGCGGCAGAGGACGTACCGCGCGGCCTCGAGTTCCTGCTCCTGGCAAACCGGCTCAACGTGGCCATCTCCCGTGCCCAGTGGGCGGCCTGGCTGGTCTACTCGCCGGCCCTGACCGAGACCCTGCCCTCGAGTGTGGAGAGTCTGGCCCAGCTGAGCGCGTTCATCACCCTGGTCACGCCCGACCGGGCCTGACCTCCGGCGTCGGAGCCTGACCCACGAAAAGGCACCCTCACTCCGGCATGATTCGCGCGGACTGAGGGTGCCTTCGGTCGGGGGTGCTACTTGGCGTCGAGGTCCGTTTCGAGGAGCTTGACGAGGGATTCGAGAGCCTCATCGGCTCCGTCGCCCTCGGCGCGCAGCACGACGATGTCGCCGTTGGCGGCACCCAGGCTCATCAGCGACAGGATGCTCGAGGCATCCATCGCGTCCTCGGCCGGGTCGGCCTCGAGGGCGATGGTGACCTCGAGGGTCAGGTCGCCGACGGCCGCCGCGAAGAGGGATGCGGGGCGCGCGTGCAGGCCGACACGGCTCGCGATGGTGGCTTTACGTTCGGACATGGTTCCTCCTAATTGGTGCCCGGCGAAGGGGTGGCTCGCCGGCGATGATGCGATGCGACGTAAATCCGAAGCGGCTAGAGACCCAGCTCTTCAAGTATGGGCAATCCGGCGCGCACGCGGGTACGCGCTTCGTCCGAATTACGGGCCGAAACGGCGATCTGGGCAAGTTCCTGCGCCCGTTCGAGCGTCACGGACTTCAGCACGGCGCCCACGGCGGAGATCGAACGGGCCGTCATGGACAGGGTGTTGACACCCAGCCCGACGAGTACGACGGCGAGAACCGGGTCGGCGGCGGCTTCGCCGCAGACGCCGACGGGCTTGTTGTGGCCCTCGTATATCGCCCCCGCGACGGTGAGCTGGATCAGCTGGAGCACGGCGGGCTGCCACGGCGAGTTCAGCGCGGCGAGGGTGCCGAGCTGACGGTCGGCGGCCATCGTGTACTGGGTGAGGTCGTTCGTGCCGAGGCTGACGAATTCGGCTTCGGTCAGGATGCTCGCGGAGCGGAGCGCCGCGGAGGGAACCTCCACCATGACGCCGGGGGTCTTCAGCCCGGCGACGCGGCACATGGCGGCGAAGTCGGCGGCCTCGTCGACCGTGGCGATCATCGGTGCCATCACCCAGACCACGGCGGAGGAGGCCTGCGCGGCGGTGGCGATTGCCGTGAGCTGGCGCTTGAGCACGCCGGGGCTGGTCAGGTCGGTGCGGTAACCGCGCACGCCGAGCGACGGGTTGGGCTCCGTGCTGTCGGTGAGGAACGGCAGAGGCTTGTCGGCGCCGGCGTCGAGCGTGCGCACGACGACCTTCTTGCCGGGGAACGCGTCGAACACGCCGCGGTAGGCCACGACCTGCTCGTCGATGGTGGGCTCGATGTCGCGCTCGAGGAAGCAGAACTCGGTGCGGAGCAGTCCGACGCCCTCTGCGCCGGCGGCCGCGGCCTTGACCGCGTCAGCGGCCCCGCCCACGTTGGCCAGCAGCGGAACGAGGTGGCCGTCGGCGGTGGTGCCGGTGCCGTCGAACACGGACAGGCTGGCCGCGACGTGCTCCCACGCCGTGACGGCGGTGCGCTCGTCGTCGCCGGGGTCAACCTGGAGGGTTCCGGCGGCGCCGTCCACGTAGACCTCGGTGCCATCGGTGAGGGCGTCGACGCCGACGGCGGCGACGACGGCCGGCAGGCCGAGGGCGCGGGCGATGATCGCGGTGTGCGACTGCGGTCCGCCGCCGCTGGTGACCAGGGCGAGGATCTTGTTCGGGTCGAGGGTGGCGGTGTCGGCCGGGGCGAGGTCCTCGGCTACGAGCACGAAGGGCTCGTCAGACTGGGGGATGCCGGGGGCGGTGACGCCGCGCAGCTCGGCGACGATCCGGGCCCGCACGTCGAGGACATCCGTGGCCCGCTCGGCCATGTAGCCACCGAGGTTGTGCAGCATCTCGGCGACGGATGCGCCGGACTCCCAGATCGCGCGTTCGGCGGATGTTCCGGTAACGATTAATTTCACTGCAGCTTTTATCAGCATCGGGTCGGTGGCCATCAGCGCGGTGGCTTCGAGAACCGACTTGCTGGCGCCCGTGGCGGCTTCGGCGCGACGCTGAAGCTCGGTTTGCACCACCTTGGAGGCTGTCCGCAGCTCTGCCGTTGCGGCTTCGGGTGTAGTCGCCGCATCCAGGCGTTCACCTGCCGGGGGTTCGCTGATCGGTTTGGGCATCTGGCGAACGGATCCGATGATCCGGCCGGGGCTTACGCCTACACCAGTGAAATTCTGCACGGGACAACCTCTATTCTTGCGCAGCAGAAATACTGCGCTATTGATGCTACGCGTCGGCCGCCCCGAATTTCTCGGAGCGGCCGACGTGCGGTCAAGCGTTGACCAGGGCGGGCGCTGCTGCGTCCGCGGTGACCAACGGTGTCTTTCGAGCGTATCGCTTCAGCGCGATCACCAGGATGGCGGTGACGACGGTTCCGATCGCGATCGCCAGAGCGAAGAGCGCGAAGCTGTCGATGGCGAAGAAGACGAACATTCCGCCGTGCGGGGCCTTCGAGGTGACGCCCCAGGCCATCGAGAGAGCACCGGTCACGCCGGCGCCCACCATGGAGGCCGGGATCACGCGGAGCACGTCTGCGGCAGCGAACGGGATGGCGCCTTCGGAGATGAACGACGCACCCAGCAGCCAGGCGGCCTTGCCGTTTTCGCGCTCGGCGACAGTGAACAGTCGGCGGTCGAGCACCGTGGCCAGGGCCATGGCGAGCGGCGGAACCATGCCGGCGGCCATGACCGCGGCCATGATCTGCCACGGAGCCTGGTTGGCCATGGTTGCGGTGCCGAGACCGGCGACGGCGAAGGCGTAGGCAACCTTGTTGACCGGTCCGCCGAGGTCGAACCCCATCATGAGGCCCAGGATCAGGCCGAGCAGGATGGCGGAGGCGCCGGTCATGCCGGCCAGCCACTCGTTCAGGGCGGTGGTCAGTAGCGCGATGGGGCCACCGAGTACCAGGAACATCAGGCCCGAGGCGACGATCGACGCGACCAGCGGGATGATGACGACGGGCATCAGGCTGCGAAGCCAGCGCGGCACGTCGAGCTTGGCGAAGCTGGCGGCTGCGACACCGGCCAGCAGACCACCGGCGATGCCGCCGAGGAAACCGGCACCCATGAACCCGGCGACGGCACCGGCGACGAAACCGGGGGCGATTCCGGGACGGTCGGCGATCGCGTAGGCGATGTAGCCGGCCAGGGCCGGAACCAGGAAGCCCATCGACAGCGCGCCGATCTTGAAGAAGACTGCTCCCAGATAGGTCAGCATGCCGCCTTCCGGCAGGTTGAACAGGTTGTTCTCCAGGGTGACCGTGTCGGCGACCTCGGTGATCTCGTAGCCTCCGAGGAGGAATCCGAGGGCGATCAGCAGACCTCCACCGGCGACGAACGGGATCATGTAGCTGACACCGGTGAGCAGGGCGCGCTTGACCTTCTGGCCGAAGTGCTCGCTGGTCTCCTCGGCCTCGGCCGCACCGACGGTGCCGCCGACGCGGCGGGCGTTGGGGTTCTGGGCCGCGGCCAGGGCATCGTGGATGAGCTTGGCCGGTTCGTCGATGCCGCGTTTGACGGGCACCTGGATGACGGGCTTACCGGCGAAGCGCTCGCGACCGCGAACGTCGACGTCGACGGCGAAGATGACCGCGTCGGCCGCGGCGATGACGGCCGGGTCGAGCATCGTGAGGCCGGCCGAGCCCTGGGTTTCGACCTGCAGGTCGACGCCGGCGGCCTTCGCCGCGGCAACGAGCGATTCGGCAGCCATGTAGGTGTGCGCAATGCCGGTCGGGCAGGCGGTCACAGCGACGATGCGCTTGACACCGGCGGATGCCGCGGGCGTGCTTCCGACGTTGGCGCCGGCGCCGGCGACGCCGCCGGCGGCCACGGGAGCCGGGGAGACGACGCTGGTGACCAGTTCGACGATTTCGGCCTGGGTCTTCGCGGCGCGCAGCGCGGCGGTGAAGGGGGCCTTCATCAGCGAGCGGGCGAGCTTGGCCAGGATCTTGAGGTGTTCCTGGTCCGCGCCCTCGGGAGCGGCGATCAGGAAGACGAGGTCCGCGGGACCATCGGCGGCGCCGAAGTCGACCGGCGAAGCCAGTCGGGCCAACGCCAGCGTCGGCTCGGTAACGGCTGCCGAACGGCAATGCGGGATGGCCAGGCCGCCGGGGATGCCGGTTGCCGTCTTCGCTTCGCGAGCGAGGGCATCCGCGTAGAGGCTCTCGATCTCGGTGGCGCGGCCGGCGCCGACGACGAGCTCGGCAAGATGCCGGATTACGCTCGAGGGTGCGGCTCCGAGGTTCTTATCCAGAGCGACAAGCTCCGGGGTGATCAGTGCACTCACTGGACATCCTCCTTTGGATGGGTGTTGAGAGACGTCAGGGTGACGTCGCCCGGTCTGGTTTGGTGCAGTGCCGGAACGGTTGATCCGGGCAGGGACGCGGCTGCGGCCCCGTGGGCTGCGGCCTGGCGGAGAGAGTCGGGGGCGGAGCCGCCGACGATGCTGCTGAGCAGGTAGCCGGCCAGGGAGGAATCGCCGGCTCCGACGGTGCTGCGCGCGACGATCGGCGGCGTTTTCGCGAGCCAGGCGCCGTCTTCGGTCACCAGCACGGCACCCTGGGAACCGAGGGTGGCCAACACGGCGCCAACTCCGGTGGCGACGAGACGCTCGGCGGCGCGGGCCACGAGCACCGGATTGCCCTCGAGGCTCTCGGGGTCGGGGATGCCGGTGAGCTCGGCCAGTTCTTCCGCGTTGGGCTTGATCAGGTCCGGTCCGGCCGTGACGGCGGCGGCGAGGGGCGCGCCGGACGAGTCGACGGCCACCCGAGGGGCGCTCGCGCCGAACCGGCTGCGGAGCTCCCGGGTGATGTCGGCGTAGAAGTCGACGGGCACTCCAGGCGGCAGCGATCCGGCCAGCACGAGCCAGCTGGCACCCTCCGCCTTCTCCAGCACGAGTTCGATCAGGTCGCTCTGCTGCGCGGCGGTCAGCACCGGTCCGGGCACGTTCACCTTGGTGGTGGTGCCGTCGATCTCGGTCAGCGCGACGTTGCTCCGGAGCGAGGCGCCGATCGGCATGCCGAGGTGGGGCACCCCCGCGGCCCGGAGGGCCACCAGAACGGGGTCCAACTCGTCGCCGGGGAGGATGGCGAGGCTCAGGATGTCCGAGGCCTTGAGGGCGCGAACGATGTTCACGCCCTTGCCGCCCGGTTCTTCGCGGGATGAACCGGCGCGCTGAACTTCGCCGCGGGCCAGCGGGGCGCGGAGCTCGATGGTGCGATCCAGGCTCGGATTCGGGGTAAGCGTGATGATCACGCGATCACAACCTCAACGTCGGCCGCGGCCAGGGCTGCGGCAAGTTCATCTGATGGGAGAGCGTCCGCGATCAGCACGTCGATGTCGCCCAGGGCCGCGAAGCGGATCAAGGTTTCCTTGTCGAGCTTGGAGGAATCGGCCAGTGCGACAACACGACGGGCCGAACGGACGATGGCTGTCTTCACGGCGGATTCAACGGCATCCGGAGTGCTGAAACCGAATTCGGCGTGCACGCCGTTGGCGCCGACGAACGCGATGTCGGGCCGCAACGAATCAAGCTGGGCGATGGTGCTGGGACCGACGACGGCGCGGGTGAGGCCGCGCACGCGGCCGCCGAGGATATACAACGAGATGGCGTCGTTGCCGGCGAGTTTCGTGGCGATCGGCACCGCGTTGGTGATGACCAGGAGTTCGTCACCGGGGGCTGCCGGGGTCCAGTCGAGCAGGAGGTCGGCGAGCAGCTCGGTCGTGGTGCCGGCATCCAGCAGGACGGAGCCGGTCTGGCTCGAGGGAATCATGGTGAGGGCGGCGGCCGCGATGCGCTGCTTCTCGTCCTGCCTCTGCGTCTGGCGTTCTTCGAGGCTGAGCTCGGACATGCTCTGCCGGTCGAACGCGACTGCGCCGCCGTGCACCCGGCGCAGCTGGCGGGCGCCCTCGAGGCTGTCGAGGTCGCGGCGCACCGTTTCGGGGGTGACATCGAAGCGGGAGGCGAGATCGCTGACCGTGACCCGGTTCGAACTGGTGACCAGATCGACGATCAGGGACTGACGTTCTTCGGCGAACATGGCGACCTCCTCGACGCTGAGTGGCCGAAACCACGAGATTGTAGAATACAAAAATTTTACCTGTGTTTGTTTTTGTTTGTCAAGAAAAACAAAGACAAACAAAGAACCCGCTGCCCGGTGCTGCCCGGTGCTGCCCGGTGCTGCCCGGTGCCGCCGGATGTCGGCCGTCGGCGATAACGTGAGCAGCATGAAGATCCTGCACACTTCCGACTGGCACATCGGGCGAACCTTCCACACCCATTCGACCCTGGATGCCCTGCATCAGGTGCTGGATGCGCTGGTGGAGGTGGTGCGGCAGCGCCGGATCGACGTGGTGGCGGTGGCCGGCGACATCTTCGACTCGGCCATGCCGTCGGCCGAGAGCTACACGCTGCTCGCGGCGGTGCTGCGGGAAATCAAGCAGGCAGGGGCCACGGTGGTGATGACCAGCGGCAACCACGACTCCGCCACCCGCCTCGGCTTCCAGGCGGAGTGGGCCGCACTCGCGGGCGTCCATGTGCTGACCCGGCCGGAACAGTTCCTCGAACCGGTCACCGTGCCGGACGAGCACGGGCCCGTGCACTTCTATGGCATCCCCTACCTGGAGCCGGCGCTGGTCCGGCACCTCAGCGTTTTTCACGGGCCGGCAGACGAACCGCTCAAGACCCACGAGCAGGTGCTCACCGTCGTGATGCAGCGCATCCGCGATGACCTGGCCGTGCGCGGCGGGCGATCGGTGGTGCTCAGCCACTGCTTCGCGGCGGGAGTGCCCGCGGCCGCGGCGACCGATGCCGTGCGGGACATCACCGCGGGCGGCCTCGATCTGGTGCCCGTGTCGGTCTTCACAGGACCGGACTACGTCGCCCTCGGCCACATCCACGGGCGGGCCCACCTCACCGACCGCGTGCGCTACTCGGGAACACCACTGCACTACTCCTTCTCGGAGGCCGGCAAACCGCGGGGCTGCTGGCTGGTCGAGCTCCAGGCCGGCCCTGCCGCCGACATCGAATGGATCGAGCTTCCGGTTCCGCGGCGACTCAGCGTGCTCACCGGCGAGATCGAACTGCTCCTGACCGATGACGCCTTGGCCGAGTTCAAGCCCGACTGGGTGTCGGCCATCCTGACCGACCAGGTGCGTCCCCTCGACGGCATCCGGCGCCTGCAGAAACGATTCCCGCACTGCGTCACGCTCGAGCATCGGCCCGCTGTCGTCGTCGACTCGGATGCCGTCAGCTACGGTGAGCGCATCGACCGCCAGAGTGACCGCGAGATTGTCGCCGGGTTCCTCGAGTTCGTGCGCAACGGGGTCGGCCAATCCGATTTCGAACGAGACCTGGTGGCGGAACTCCTCACCGAGGGTGACCTGAGGGAGCTGAGCCGATGAAGATCAAACGCCTGCGGATCGCCGGATTCGGCCCCTACAAGAACGAACAGGTGATCGACTTCGAGCGCTTCGATGCCGATGGAATCTTCCTGATCACCGGCAAGACCGGGGCCGGCAAGTCCAGCATCCTCGACGCCGTCTGCTTCGCCCTCTACGGAAGCGTGCCGCGCTATGAGGGAACGGAGTCCCAGCTGCGCAGTGACCACTGCGAACCGGATGACCCTACTTTCGTGGAGCTGGAATTCGCACTGCACGAGAACGACTACCGCATCTACCGCACACCCAGGTACGAGAAGAACAAGAAGCGCGGCCCGGGTACGACCATGTCACCGCCCGACGCGCGCCTCGACATCCGTGACCTGCACGACGACCGGGACACCCCTGAGGGCTGGCGCAGCGTGGCGACCCGTCCGGTCGACGTCGGGCACGAGCTCAGCCGCATCCTGCCGCTCAAGCAGGACCAGTTTCTGCAGGTGATCCTGCTGGCCCAGAACCGGTTCCAGCGGTTCCTGCTGGCCAAGACCGATGACCGGCGAGGGGTGCTGCGCACCCTCTTCGGCACCGCCCGGTTCGAGCAGCTCGAACTCGGGCTCATCAGCCGGCGCAAGTCGCTCGATGATGCGCTGGAATCCGTGCGCCAGCGCCTGGCCAGCCTGGCGGCCACCGCGTCCCGGCACTTGCAGCGCGAAGACCTGCCCGGCGACGACTCCGATGACGCGCCCGGCAGTCGCGACCGGGCCTGGTTCGACGGCGCCCTGGCGGAGCTGGACGAGCTGCTGGCCGAGGCGTCGGCGGGGGCCGAACGGGCCACGTCGGCGCTGGAGTTGGCCGCCGCCGACGTGCAGGCCCAGGAAGACCTGCGCAGCCGGCAGGACCGCCGCAACGAAGCCCACTCGGCCCTGGCCGTTCTCGAGGCCCGGCAGGGGACGGTCGCCCTCGACCGGGCGGCCGTGCTGGCCGCAAACCGTGCGTCCCGCGTGTGGCCGGCGCTCCGCACGCGTCGGGAGGCGGAGGAAGCGCTCGAACGTGCCCTGGTCGGCGAATCGTACGCGCACGGTGCCTGGCGTGAGTACCAGGACGACCCAGGTCTGGTGGAAACGACTGAGAGCCTCAAGGCCGTCATCGAGAATCTCCTGGGCCGGCTCGGATCGTTGAAGGACGTTCTCGACGTCGAACGGCTGCTGCCCGGCATCGAGGCCAAGATTGTGACGCTGCAGGGGGAGCTCGCCCTGCACGTGGCATCCGTCGAGCAGACCCAGGCGCTCCTGGACGAGCTGCCGGACCGGCTGGATGACGTCGACGAGGCCCTGGCGGCGGCCGCGCTGGCGGCGGCCCGCGAGCCCGAGGCGCGCGCCCAGGCGGAGCGGCTGCGGGCGGCCGAGGGCG
>NZ_PJJV01000036.1:0-11905 GCF_002929655.1 Cryobacterium sp. M23 | reverse complement strand
GGGGCCGCCGCCGGCGCGGCAGCCGGCGTCGCGGCCGGGGCCCGAGCCGGTGCGGCAGCCGCATCAGCCGCAGCTTCAGCCTCGGCCGGAGCGGGATGGCAGACCGGCGCAGCGGAATCGGCAGCGAGCGGCAGCACATCGGGAACCACATTCGACGGAACAGTTGCCCGCGCCGGAACCGTCGAAGGCGATTCGGGATCCACCGCCGCCTCGACGCCCGACCCGCGTCTCGAGTCCAACCGGGCGCTGCATGAGGCCGACCTGGTGCTGAACGAGTTCCGTCAGCAGCTGCGCGCGGACCTGCGCCAGGCTGCCACACGGTCCGGCGTGCCGACCACGCTCGTGCCGGAACTTCGGGCTCGCCTGGTCGAGGTGCGCGCGGACATCCTCGCCACCCTGCACCGGCAGCGCGGCCACTAGCCCGGAGCGGTGCAACAGCATCCCCCCGAACGGTCGATCGCGTGCAGGGTCATCAGGGCGCCGCAGATCGGGCAGACCGGGCGCGCCCGACACGCCCGCACGGCGGCCGACTCCCCTGGATTTGACAGAGGAATCCAAGGGAGTAGTGTCGTCCCTCGTGACACCAGAGGGAACCCCCCAGGCACCAGAAACACGTTCACCGAAAAGGTGGATCATCGGCGACCCGCTCTCGACCGAAAAGCTCGACGGCCAGTTGCTGCCCAAGCACCTCGCCCTCCCCATCTTCGCGAGCGACCCGCTGTCGAGCGTCGCGTATGCGCCGCAAGAGCTCCTGATGATCCTGACGCTCGGTGGGCTGGCTTTTCTCAGCTTCGCGCCCTGGGTCGCGGCGTGCGTCGTGCTACTGCTCGTCGTGGTCGTCGCGTCGTACCGCCAGCTGATCAAGGCCTACCCGTCCGGCGGCGGCGACTACGAGGTCGCGCACAAGAACCTCGGAGAGAAGGCCGGCCTCGTCGTCGCGTCCGCCCTGCTCGTCGACTACGTGATGACCGTGGTCGTGTCGGTGGCCAGCGGCGTGGACAACATCATCTCCGCACTGCCGGGCCTGGCGCCGTTCCGGGTGGAGTTCGCGGTCTTCTTCGTGATCCTGCTCGCGGCGGTCAACCTGCGCGGCGTGCGCGAGTCGAGCAAGGCTTTCGCCATCCCCACCTACCTGTTCATCGCCAGCGTGCTGCTGATGGTCGTCGTGGGCCTCGCCCGGGTCGCCCTCGGCGATACCCCGATGGCCGAGTCGGCGAACTACGACGTAGAGGCCCAGAGCCTGGCCCAGTCGGCGTTCATCCTGCTGCTGCTGCGCTCCTTCGCGAGTGGGTGCAGCGCGCTCACCGGCGTCGAGGCGATCGCCAACGGGGTGCCCGCGTTCAAGCATCCGAAGGTCAAGAACGCCCAGCGCACGCTGGTGCTCATGGGCGGCATCGCCATCACGCTCTTCATCGGCCTGACCGCGCTCGCCCTGTTCTCGAAGGTGCACTACGCGGAGAATCCCTGCGACCTGATCGGCTGGGAGGAGTGTGCGACTTCCCCGCAGCGCAGCCTGATCGCCCAGATCGCGGCGGCCACCTTCGGCAACAACTCGATCATGTTCTTCGTGCTGCAGGCCGCGACCGCGGCGGTGCTGCTGCTGGCCGCCAACACGGCGTTCAACGGCTTCCCGCTGCTCGGCTCGGTACTCGCCAAAGACTCCTACGCCCCGAAATCGCTCAGCACCCGCGGCGACCGCCTGATCTACTCCAACGGTGTGCTGCTGCTGGCCCTCTTCGCCTGCATCATCCTGGTCATCTATCAGGCCAACCTGACCGTGCTGATCCAGCTCTACATCATCGGCGTCTTCGTCTCCTTCACACTCGGGCAGACGGGCATGGTGCGGCACTGGCTGACCCTGCTGAAGACGAACCCGCCGAACCGGGCATCCATCATCGCCAGCCTCTCGATCAACGGCTTCGGCGCGCTGCTCACCGGCGTGGTGCTGATAGTGGTCACCATCACCAAGTTCACCCACGGCGCCTGGCTCGTCTTCGTTTTGATGCCTGTGCTGTTCACCCTCATGCTCGGCGTCAACCGGTACTACCGCGACGTCGCCAAGGAAATCGAAGTGGATGCCGACACCACCTTCGGCTCGTCGGGCGACCACGCGATCGTGCTGGTCGGCAAGATGCAGAAGCCCGTGCTCAAGGCGTTGGACTACGCGATCGCGGCCCGCCACGAGAGCATCGAGGCCGTACACATCTCCGTCGACGTCGACGAGACCAAGGCGCTCAAGCGCGCCTGGGTGCAGCAGAACATCCAGGTGCCGTTGCGCATCGTACAGTCGCCCTACCGGGATATCAGCTGGCCTCTGATCAGCTACATCAAGGACCGGCGCGAGGACCACGGCTCCGAGGTCGTCACCGTGTACACCCCGATCTACATCGTGGGCCACTGGTGGGAGGGTCTGCTGCACAACCACAAGGCCCGGCGGCTGCGCCAGAAGCTCATGCTCGTGCACGGCGTCACCATTGCCCTGGTGCCGTGGCTGCTCGACTCCTCCGAGCTCATCTACGGCCGGCGCTCCCGGCCCGTGCCCGGCCAGGACCGCCGCGGCGAGCCCGTGCGCCCCCGCCCGATCCCGCGCCGCCCGCTCGCTCCGCCGACCAAGGACATCCCGATCCGACCCACGCCGGTCGTCGGCACGGTTCCGCCGAATTCCCGGCCGTCCTCCGCGCGGCGCCGCAAGAGGAAGTAACGGATGCGCCTTGCTCCCGCCGTCTTTCTCGGCGGCATGGTCGGCACGGGCCTCCGACTCGGCATCGACCAGGCTCTCCCGCACACCGACACCGACTTCCCGGCGAGCACGCTGATCGTCAACACGATCGGCGCGTTCATCCTCGGCTGGCTGGTGGCCGGCCTGTGGACCCGCCCGGGCCTGCCGGCCTGGGTCAAGGCCGCCCTCGGCACGGGGGTGCTCGGGTCGTTCACGACCTACTCCGCCGTCATGGTGTCCCTGGTCGCGCTCGGCGCGGCCGGATTCCCGACTCTCGGCTGGATCTACCTCGCGGCCACTCTGCTGCTGGGGTTCGGGGCCGCTGCCCTCGGCCTGCAGCTGGGGGCGCAGCTTCGGCACCGCGTGTTGCCGGACATTCCGGATTCCGGGAGCACTCTGTGAGCACCTGGTTGGGCCTCGGCGTACTCGTCACCGGTGGCGCGGCGGCGGTCATCCGTTACTTCGTCTCGCGCGCCCTCGCCGTCGGCCCCGGGCGGCTGCCGCTCGGCGTGTTGATCGTGAACGTGGCCGGATCGTTGATCGGCGGCGTGGTGCTCGGTCTCTCCGAGCGTGCCGCGGTGTCCGCCGACGTGCAACTGATCCTGTTGACCGGGGTCTGCGGCGGCCTGACCACGTTCAGCACCTGGAGCGTCGAGACCGTCGAACTGACGCTCACCGGGCGTCGGCGAGCGGGCATTGTCAACCTGATCGGCACTCTCCTGCTCGGGTTCCTGGTCTGTGGTGCGGGCTACCTCCTCTCCCGCTGAGGTACAGTGAAGGAACGCTGATTGTGAACGTGTTCGGCGAACCGCTGCCCAGGATTTGCATCCGCGGCCCGTTCGGCCCGCCATGCTAAACTGACGGCTAGTTTTCACCATATTCGGCAACTCCCGGGAGACGCTTCTCTCACCCGGCCTGGCATCGTTAGGGGGTCTCGCATGGGGCGCGGCCGTCAAAAAGCAAAGCACACCAAGGTTGCCCGCGAGCTGAAGTATTTCAGCCCGGACACCAACTACAACGCGCTTGAGCGCGAGCTCACCGGGCATCCGGCCAACGATCCGCGCCTCGATGAGGACCTCGCGAAGTGGCCGGAGTACGAGGCCGGCAAAGACGCAGACACCGCCGACGCCGACGCCGACGACCAATACGTCGACCACTACGCCACCGAAGACGAGCAGAAGCGCGCCTGACGCTCGGCTCGGCTCGGCTCATCTCGGCTAGCTTTGCTCCCCCGCGGCCCTGTGCCTCAGCGGGTGCGCGCAAATGGCCGCCATCGTTTCACCGATGGCGGCCATTTACGCGCACGGGCCGCCCGGCGGGGCGCCCGGCGGGCGGCCCGGCGGGCGGCCTGCTAGAGCGCGTAGCCGCCGACCAGGCGCACGGCGCCGCCGTTCACGCCCTTGGCACCCTGCTCAAAGCCCGCGAGGTCGTGCCGGGCGGTCGACACACGGCCGGCCACCCAGGCCGGCACTCCCTCGGTGGCGAGGCGCGCGATGACGGATGACGCCGATTCGGCCGCGACGACGGCGAACATGCCGACACCCAGGTTCCAGGTGCCCTCCGCGCTCTCGAGCGAGGAGCCGGCGAGTTCGCTGAGCACCCGGAAGACCGGGGACGGCGACCAGGTAGACCGGTCGACCTCCACCCAGGCGCCGAGCGGGAGCACGCGAGCGAGGTTCGCCGCGATGCCGCCGCCGGTGACGTGGCTGAGCGAGTGCACGACGCCGGCGAGCTCCGGGTCGGAGATCACGCCGAGCAGCGGCCCGGTGTAGAGCCGCGTCGGCTCGAGCAGGACCTCGCCGACCACGCCGCCGAAATCGGCGGACGTGTCGGTGTAGCCGATGCCGCGGTTGGCGAGGACGTGCCGCACGAGCGAGTAGCCGTTGGAGTGCAGGCCGGAAGAGGCCAGCGCCACGACGACGTCGCCGTGGCGGACCTTCTCCGCGCCGAGCACCTGGTCGGCTTCCACCACGCCGGTGGCGGCGCCGGCCACGTCGTAGTCGTCCACGCCGAGGAGGCCGGGGTGTTCGGCGGTCTCGCCGCCGACGAGTGCGGTGCCGGTGGCGGCGCAGGCGCGGGCGATGCCCGCGACGATGTCCGCGATCCGCTCGGGGACGACCTTGCCGCAAGCGATGTAGTCGGTCATGAAGAGCGGGCGGGCCCCGACGACGATGATGTCGTCGACGACCATGCCCACAAGGTCCTGGCCGATCGTGTCGTGCTTGTCGATGGCCTGGGCGATCGCGACCTTGGTGCCGACGCCATCCGTTGACGTGGCCAGCAGCGGGCGCGTGTAGCCGGTGAGGAAGGAGACGTCGTAGAGGCCGGCAAAACCGCCGAACCCGCCGAGCACCTCGGGACCGTGCGTGTTCGACACGGCCTCCTTCATCAGGGAGACGGCGAGGTCGCCGGCCGTGGTGTCCACTCCGGCCGCCGCATAGGATGCGTTGCTCATTCTTGTCTTCCTGGGTCGCCGATCGGGGGCTTACCCTTTTTGACCAGGGATTCTTCGCGCAGTGCTTCCTGGCGCAGTGAGGTGGGGGCGAGCAGAGGCTCGAATTCCGAGTCGGGGCCCGGGTCGCATCCGTTCGAGGCGGCGGCCGGACGTTCCAACAGGTTCTTGCCCAGGTGTGCTGAGTCGGGCAGCGGGATCGGATAGACCCCGGTGAAGCAGGCCGTGCATAGGCGTTCGGGCGGCTGCTCGGTGGCGGCGATCATGCCCTCCGGTGAGAGGTACCCGAGCGAGTCGGCGCCGATGGCCTGGCGCACCTCGTCGACGCCGAGGCCGGTCGCGATCAGTTCCGCGCGGGAGGCGAAGTCGATGCCGTAGAAGCAGGGCCAGGTGATCGGCGGGCTCGAGATGCGCACGTGCACCTCGGCCGCACCGGCCTCCCGCAGCATGCTGACCAGGGCACGCTGGGTGTTGCCGCGCACGATCGAGTCGTCGACGACGATCAGCCGTTTGCCCTTGATCACGGCCTTGAGCGGGTTGAGCTTGAGCTTGATTCCCCGCTGGCGGATGGTCTCCGACGGCTGGATGAAGGTGCGCCCCACGTAGGAGTTCTTCACCAGACCCTGGCCGAACGGAATTCCGGATGCCTGCGCGTACCCGATCGCGGCCGGCGTGCCGGACTCGGGGGTCGGGATGACGAGGTCGGCCTCGACGGGGTACTCCTGGGCGAGGCGACGGCCCATCTCGACCCGCGCCTCGTGCACGCCGCGGCCGGCGATGGTGGTGTCGGGCCGGGCCAGGTAGACGTACTCGAACACGCAGCCGGCGGGCTTCGCTTCGGCGAAGCGCTGCGTGCGCAGGCCGTCCTCGTCGATGGTGATGAGCTCGCCCGGCTCGACCTCGCGCACGAAGCTGGCGCCCACGATGTCGAGGGCGGCGGTTTCGGATGCGACCACCCAGCCACGCTCGAGGCGGCCGAGCACCAGCGGGCGCACCCCCTGCGGGTCGCGGGCGGCGTAGAGGGTGGTCTCGTCCATGAAGACGAGGCAGAAAGCGCCGCGCAGACGCGGCAGAACCTCGAGCGCCGTGGCTTCGAGGGTGTGGTCGAGATCGCCGGTGAAGAGGGCGGTGATCACTGCGGTGTCGGTGGTGTTGCCGCGGGCGAGCTCGCCCTCCACCTTCAAGTAGCGTTCGTGCACGAGCTGCAGGAGCTCGGCCGTGTTGGTGAGGTTGCCGTTGTGGCCGAGGGCGACCGTGCCGCCCGAGGTGCGGCCCAGGGTGGGCTGGGCATTCTGCCAGCTGGACGACCCGGTGGTCGAGTAGCGGGTGTGCCCGACGGCGATGTGGCCGATCAGTGTGCTCAGCGCGGCCTCGTTGAAGACCTGGGAGACCAGGCCCATGTCCTTGTAGATCAGGATCTTCGAGCCGTCACTCGTGGCGATCCCGGCCGATTCCTGGCCCCGGTGCTGCAGGGCATAGAGGCCGAAATAGCTGAGCTTAGCCACCTCTTCACCGGGAGCCCAGACGCCGAAAACGCCGCAGGCATCTTGCGGCCCCTTCTCTCCGGGGAGTAGATCATGGCCTAAAAGTCCGTCGCCGCCAGCCAAATCGGTGCCTCTTCTACTATCAGTGCTCGGGGAAATGTGTGCTGAGAGTTGTGGGGTGACCGGGAGCTTCTCCGCTTCGGTCCGGTGAGCCGTGTTGTTGGGAAGGGCGGGTTGAGCTAGTCCCGATCAGAATTCGACGAGTCGGATACGGCATCCGGAGACTCGGAATCGCTCGGACCGACAGCTGCCATTCTATCGACGACGACCGTCTTCCCGCGGCGGGAGATGACACGGTCGATGATGATGGCGACGACGGCACCCACGGCGACGCCCAGCGTGAGGAACGCGAGCAACAGGAATCCGAAGACCTGGGTAGCCCCGAACTCGGCGTTCTCGGGAAACACGACCGTGAGAACCAGGGCCGCGATCGCACCGATCAGGGCGCCGAGGAGCATGAAGTTGAAGAAGCGGGGCGAGCGCCGCACGGTAACGGTGGACTTGTCGACGATCGATTCGCCGGCACTCTCACCGGCGCCGGAATCGGACTGCTGCTCGGGCTGTTGGTCTGAGATCACGCGTTCATTCTCGCACGCCAGATCGGTCCTGCGGCTGTGTGTTGGCTCTGCCCGGCGGATGCCAGCCTGTCCGGATGAATGGGATTGCGGTACGCGGGAGCGCGAACATGGACCTCGTCGTGCGGCAGCCGCGGCGGCCCGTCAGGGTGGCGCGGTGGACTTCCGCGAACACGGAGGTTCAGCGTTCGGCGATCACCGCGGCGGCCGGTGGACGATCCACTAGGCCGAGCCGACCGCCCCGGTCACGCCTGTCACAATGACCGCACCTCTCAGGATCCCTTGACCTGTGCGAGCAGTCCAGCGAGTTCGGTCAGTGCGTCATCGGTCAGCGTGTCGAACCATGGTGCGGAGCGTTCTATCGCGAGAGTTTCGAACGCCTCGACCTGGGAACGCGCGAATCCGGTGAGCCTGAGGAGCCGCACCCGTCCGTCCTGGTCGGATGCGAACTGCTCGACCAGGTCATGCTCGCGCAATTGGTCGACGAGTTGGGTGATGGCCCCCGGTGTGACGTGCAACAGTGCGGCAAGCCGGCCCGGAGAGACAGAGTCCTGCGCGTGAGCGAGGACGAAGAGGACATCCAGCTGGGTGCGTGTGAGGACCGTGCCGCCGAACGGAGTCGATCGCGGGCTCGCGATCGACCGCGACAGACGAACGACCGCCGCCAGGACCTCCCCCATCTGCCTGGACCGGTGCGAGGTGAGCAGGTGCGCCGATTGTGTCATGCGCTGATAAACGGCATCTGCCCGATGAAGGTGCGATCCTCCACCTGGGTGAGGATGAAGTCCGCGAGATCATCTCGACTGATCTGGGTGCTCGCATTAACGCCCACCCATCCCACCCGGTAGGTTCCAGCACCCGGCTTCTCGGTCAACCGCGGACCACGAACGACCGTCCACTCCAACCCGGACGCCTCGAGCACCCGAAGGTGCTGCTCCGCGTCGGCGAGAACATGCCCGGACAGTGTCTTCAGCAAGAACCTGATGACGCGGTCTGCGGGCCCGGGCCGGTCCAGTGGAGCGGATAGCCCACCGCCCGACAGGGTGACGATCCGCTTTACTTCGTGCCGCCCCATGGCGTCCACGATGAGCTGGTTGCCCTCGGCCTGCAGCGTCGGCGGCGACCCCTTGACCTGCCCGAACAGGCTGAGCACGGCGTCTGACCCCGCCACCGCCTGATCCACGGCATCCGCGTCCAACACGTCACCGCGAATAACCGTCAGAGCCGGCGACGTGGTGACGAGCTTGGCCGGATCACGCACCAGAGCCTGCACCTCGCATCCCGCGGCAAGAGCGCGCGTCAGCGCGCGATGACCTGTCTTACCGGTCGCACCGAACAAAGCAATCACTGTCATAAGAATTAGTTTAGTCGCTAAATGTTGTGATCGGATGATGCTGCCACCGAACCAAAACGACGGGGAAAACTCACGAGGGAGGAAAGGGGGAGTCGCGTCCGAGACGGAGGTGGGAGGCGTCAGAGAAGCGGCAGGTGCCCGACCAGGTCGGCGCGCTGGCCGGAGGCGGCGATGCGACCGGATGCGATGCCATCAGCCCACGAGAGCGTTCCGGTGGCGAGGGCGAGCCAGGTGGGGGCATCCGTCTCAATGACGTTCGGCGGTGTGCCGCGGGTGTGGCGCGGACCGGCGATGCACTGCACGGCCCCGAACGGCGGCACGCGAACCTCGAGTGTGTTGCCGGTTGCCTTCTCGGCGAGCAGCTGCAGCGTGTACCGAACCGCCAGGGCACGGATGTCCCGGCTCGCCTCACCCTGCTGCGCCGCGTATTCGCGCACCGCCGCGCGCCCCACGCCGTCGTCAATCCTCGCTCGTGCCACGCCACCAGTCTGCCTCCTGTCTGCGGTCCGTGCCGGCCGCCCTTTCCTTGCGCCGCCAGCCCACCTCGCGAGCATGCTGCGCCGCTGCGCGCCTGGCACACCATGCGCGTATCGGCGCAGCATGGGCGCAGCGCACTTGCGCCAGTACCCGCTGTCCGCCGCCCGCGCGGGGCTACGCGGCATCCGCTAATCTGACGGGGTGAAGATTCTGGTCCTCGGTTCCGGTGCCCGCGAGCACGCCATCATCACCGCGCTGCTCCGCGAGGAGCCGCGCCACGACATCGTGGCGGCGCCAGGCAATGCCGGCATCGCCCGGGATGTGCCGGTGATTCCGCTCGACCCGGCCGACCCCGAGCAGGTCACGAACTACGCGAACCTCAACGGCATCGAGCTCGTCGTGGTGGGGCCGGAGGCGCCGCTCGTCGCCGGGGTCGCCGATGCGCTGCGCACCCGGGGCATCCCGGTATTCGGTCCGGACCGGGCCGCAGCCGCCCTCGAAGGCAGCAAAACCTTCGCCAAACGCATCATGGATGCCGCGGGCGTGCCCACCGGACGCGCCGAACGCGCCGGGTCGCTCGCCGAAGCCACGTCCGCACTCGACGAGTTCGGGGCGCCCTACGTGGTGAAGGCCGACGGCCTCGCCGCCGGCAAGGGCGTGCTCGTCACCGTGGACCGTACGGCCGCGATCAACCATGCCATCTACTGGCTTCAGCACGGCAGCGTGCTGATCGAAGAATTCCTGGACGGGCAGGAGGTCTCCCTCTTCCTGCTCAGCGACGGCAACAGCGTGCTGCCGCTCTCCCCCGCCCAGGACTACAAACGCCTCGGTGACGGTGACCTCGGCCCGAACACCGGCGGCATGGGCGCCTATTCGCCGCTGCCCTGGCTCGACGCCGAATTCGGCAGTGAACAGGCTTTCGTAGACGAGGTCATCGAAACGATCGCGTTGCCCACGGTGCGCAAGCTCGCCGCCGAGGACACCCCCTTCATCGGTCTGCTCTACTGCGGCCTCATTCTCACGACCGAGGGCATCCGGGTGATCGAATTCAACGCCCGGTTCGGCGACCCGGAGACCCAGGTGGTTCTGCCGCGCCTGGTCACGCCGCTGTCGGGTCTGCTGCTCGCGGCCTCCACCGGCGGCCTCGGCGGCCTGACCCGCCCGGTATTCTCGGCTGACGCCTGCGTCACGGTCGTGCTCGCGAGCGAGAACTATCCGGATGCGCCGGTCACCGGACGCGCTCTCACCGGCCTGGCCGCGGCATCCGCTGTGCCCGGCGTCAGTATTGCGCATGCGGCGACGGCCGTCGTCGACGACACCCTCGTGTCCACCGGCGGACGCGTGCTCAGCGTCGTCGCGGTCGGCGACGGCTTTACGGATGCCCGCGCCCGCGCCTACGAGGCGCTCACCCTGATCACGCTTGAGGGTTGCCAGTTCCGCACCGACATCGCCGCCCGCGTCGCCCGCTGAGCCCGGTAAACCCGCCGAGCCCGCCGAGCCCGCCGAACCCTCGTCTCACTGGCCCGGCTGAGCTGTCGCCGCCCGCCGTTTCCGTGGCCAACTCAGGAGATCCATTCGGCGAGCGCTGAGAACACCCGAGAACACCAGGCCGAATGACACCGGCAGCGCAAATCTCCTGAGTTAGCCCCTCCCCCTGGGATCCTCGGCGCGGAAGCGCGGCACGCCGCGGGCGGCACGAGCCCGGCACGAGCGCGGCAGCCCCCACGCCGGCCCCGCGTTGGCGCGGGCACCGGCCGGTGCGCAAGAATATAGCCGTGACCGCACTAGACCAGCCCGCCGCATCCGCTCTGCCCGACCTGCCGGGATGGCGTCACGCCTACTCGGGCAAGGTGCGCGACCTCTATGTTCCGGATGCCGCGGCCGACCTCGCGACCGCCGCACGCGTGCTCGTGGTCGCCAGCGACCGCGTCAGCGCGTTCGACCACGTTCTCGAGCCCGGCATTCCGGGCAAGGGCGAACTGCTCACCACTCTCAGCCTCTGGTGGTTCGACCAGCTCGTGGGCTTCCCCAACCACCTCGTGCCGGACCACACCGTCAACGGGGCTGTGACCAGCCTGCTCCCGTCCGCCGTTGCCGGGCGCGCCATGCTCTGCAAGACCCTCGACATGTTCCCGATCGAGTGCGTCGTGCGCGGGTACCTGACCGGATCGGGCTGGGAGGAATACCAGTCCACCCAGACGGTGTGCGGCATCCAACTGCCTGCCGGCTTGAAGAACGGCGACCGCCTGCCCGAACCCATCTTCACCCCGGCGTGGAAGGCCCCGATGGGCGAGCACGATGAGAACATCTCGTTCGCGCGCACGGTGGAGCTGGTCGGGGCATCCGTTGCCGACGAGCTGCGCCGCCTGTCACTGGAGATCTTCGGCCACGCCTCGGCGATCGCCGAGAAAGCCGGGGTCATCCTGGCCGACACGAAATTCGAGTTCGGAGCCGACCGACTCACGGGCGCCATCACGGTCGCCGACGAGGTGCTCACCAGCGACTCGAGCCGCTATTGGGACGCCTCGCTCTGGCAGTCCGGCACGACACCGGAACAACGGATGGCCAGTTTCGACAAGCAGATCGTTCGCGACTGGCTCGCGGCGAACTGGGACCTGACCGGCACACCGCCGGCGCTTCCGGCGGAGATCATCGGGCAGACCGCGGCCCGTTACCTGGAACTGCTGGCGCGGCTGACGCACGCGGCTTCCGCGGCCGGCGAGACGTAGGCGCGGCCGGCGCGGCGTAGGCGCGGCCGGCGCGGCGTAGGCGCGGCCGGCGCGG
>NZ_PJJV01000035.1:0-11245 GCF_002929655.1 Cryobacterium sp. M23 | reverse complement strand
CGCGCCGGGCGTCGCGCCGGGCGTCGCGCCGGGCGTCGCGCCGGGCGTCGCGCCGGGAACGGCGGAGGCCGGGCCGCGCCCTGCGCCGCCGTGGCGGGAGCGCCTGCGTGTCGGCCTGTCCGCGTGGGGTGACACGAGGATCCTCCTGATCGGCACGATCGTGCTGGGCATGACCTTCGCCGAGGGCTCGGCCAACGACTGGCTGGCCCTTGCCGCCGTCGACGGGCACGGGCTGAGCAACACGGAGGGCGCCATCATCTTCGGCGTCTTCGTGACGGCGATGACCGTCGGCCGCGTGTTCGGCGGGCCGATCCTGGACCGGTTCGGGCGGGTACCGGTGCTGCGCGCCTGCGCCGCGCTGGGCATCCTGGGCCTGGTGTTGTTCATCCTCGCGCCGAACGAGGGGCTGCTCTACACCGGCACGGTGCTCTGGGGTCTCGGCGCGTCACTCGGCTTCCCGGTGGGCATGTCGGCCGCCGCCGACGACACGCAGAACGCCGCCGCCCGAGTGAGCGCCGTCGCCATGATCGGCTATTTCGCGTTCCTCGTGGGCCCGCCCGTGCTCGGCCTGCTCGGCGAGGCCTGGGGCATCCTGAACGCCCTGTTCCTGATCCTGGCACTGATGGTTCTGGCGGGCCTGGCCGCCCCCGCCGCGCGCGAGCGCACCAACGCCCCCGCCGCCTAACGAATTCGACGGAGATTTTGGCGCTAGAGGCCGGTTGTGGGGCTGTTTCAAGCCGAAACGGCAAAATCTCCGTCGAATTGGTTCGGACCCGGGGCGCGGGAGGTTCGTCGAGGGTGGGCGAACGTATGCCGCGGCGCGGTTAGGCTCGAACCGTGCGTCTTGTGATTGCGAAATGTTCCGTCGACTACGCCGGGAGACTCAGCGCGCATCTGCCGCTGGCCACCCGCCTGCTCATGATCAAGTCGGACGGCAGCGTGCTCGTGCACTCCGACGGCGGCTCGTACAAGCCGCTCAACTGGATGAGCCCGCCGTGCAGCCTGGCGCTGTCCGAGCCCGATGACGACCAGACGGAGGCCGGCGTCACGGCCGTCTGGACGGTCACCCACGCCAAGACCGCCGACCAGCTCATCGTCAGCATCTACGAGGTGCTGCACGACTCCGCCCACGAGCTCGGCATCGACCCCGGGCTGATCAAGGACGGCGTCGAGGCCCACCTGCAGAAGCTGCTGGCCGAGCACATCCACCTGCTCGGCGACGGCCATATCCTGGTGCGCCGGGAGTACATGACGGCGATCGGCCCGGTCGACATCCTGGCGCGCGACTCCACGGGCGGATCCGTCGCCGTGGAGCTGAAGCGGCGCGGCGACATCGACGGGGTCGAACAGCTCACGCGCTACCTCGAACTCATGAACCGCGACCCGCATCTTGCGCCGGTGATCGGGGTTTTCGCCGCACAGATCATCAAGCCGCAGGCGCGCACCCTGGCCGAGGACCGGGGCATCCGTTGCCTCGTTCTCGACTACGACGCCATGCGCGGACTCGACGACACACAATCGAAACTCTTTTAGGGGCTGGCGGCCCGCGCGAAAGCGTATTACTCCTATTTTTCTTTAAATTCATGCGATGGATCGACTCCCGACCCCTAGTATTAGCCTGTGATTTCGACATTGACCCGCACGTGGAGTGCCATCATATTTGACCTTGACGGAACGATCACCGATTCCGCCCCGGCCATCACCAATGCCCTCGCCCGCACCTTCGCCGTGCTGGGCCGCCCGGTTCCCGCGGACGCGGAACTTCTCGCCTACGTGGGGCCGCCTCTGCTGGCCGCTTTCCGCGAGTACGCCGGCATGACACCGGAGGAGGCCGCCGAGGCTGTCGCCGTCTACCGCGCCGACGACCAAGGCAAGCACCTGCTGGACACCGCCATCTTCCCGGGCGTCGCCGGGCTCCTCGAGCGCATCCACGCGGCGAAGATCCCGATGGCCGTGGCCACCAGCAAAACCCAGCACAATGCGATCGCGGTGCTCGAGCACTTCGACCTGGCACAGTACTTCACCGCCATCGTGGGCTCCACCGACACCGAGACGCGCAGTTCCAAGGCCGACGTCGTGGCGGAGGCCCTCGAGCGCCTCGCCGCCGCCGGTGCCGACCTCAGCCAGCCCGTCATGGTCGGTGACCGCCGCTACGACGCGGAAGGTGCGGCCGCCCACGGCGTGCCGGCCATCCTCGTGGAGTGGGGCTACGGCTCCCCGTCCGAGGCCGCCGAGGCGACCGCGACCGTCTACTCCGCTGACACGCTCGGCAAGATGCTACTCGGCTGACACCCCCTCTCCCTGCCCCCACGAGAAAGCACCCCCGTCTCGAAACGAGGGTGCTTTTTCCGTATCCACGCGGACTCCCGCGCCAACTCCGGCGCGGACTCCGGGGTGGCTAGATGATGGCGGCGCGCAGGGCGGCCGCCGCGGCGGCCGGGTCCTCGGCGCCGTAGATGGCGCCGCCGGCGACGGCGACCCGGGCCCCGGCACGCTGCACGGAGGCAATGGTGGCGACGCTCACACCGCCGGCCAAGGAGAACGGAACCCGGGCGGTCTCACCCTGGTTGAGCAGAGTCGAGAGCGAGAAGCCGGGCTCCGCCTGCTCGTCAAGGCCGGCGTGCATCTCGACGAAGACGGCGCCGAGCTTTGTCACTTCGCGGGCCCGCGTCACCTTGTCGGCGACGCCGATCAGGTCGACGACGACGCCTTTGCCATGCTTCGTGGCCGCGGCGACGGCCCCGACGATGGTACTGTCCCCGGCCGTGCCGAGCACGGTCACCAGGTCGGCGCCGGCGGTGAACGCCAGGTCGGCCTCGAGCTCACCGGCATCCATCGTTTTGAGGTCGGCGAAGACCGTCTTGTCGGGGTGAGCGGCCTTGATGGCGGTCACGGCACGCAGGCCCTCCGCCTTGATCAGCGGGGTGCCGAGCTCGATGATGTCCACGTAGGGTGCAACCTTCGCGGCCAGCTCGAGGGCCGCATCCGTGGTGAGTACGTCCATGGCGACTTGAAGCTTCATGATGGTCTTCTTTCCGGTTTTGGTGACGTCTGGTGAGGTCTGATAGGTCTGAGTGAGTGAAAAGCGTTATTCGAGGTTGGCGTGGCGCGGCCACAGCTCGTCGGCCGTGGCCCCGGATGCCTTCCACAGGCTGTGGAAGATCGCGTCGCCAAGCACGACGACGGTCTGTTCAAAGAGCGCGCCCGAGTACTGCAACGACCGGAGTTCGTCGTGGTCCTGCTTCTGGGCGGCCGGCACGACCACGGTCACCGCGGCCAGCGCGGCCAGCGGGGAGTCCGGTGCGGTGGTGATCGCGATCACCCGGGCACCGGATGCCGCGGCGGTCTCGGCCGCGCGCACGACGGCGGCCGTCGCGCCGGACCCGCTCGCTACCAGCAACACGTCGCCGGCCGCGATCGCCGGGGTGGTGACCTCGCCGACCACGTGCACGTCGAGCCCGAGGTGCATCAGCCGCATCGCGGTCATGCGCAGGGCCAGGCCGGACCGGCCCGCGCCGAGCACAAACACGCGCCGGGCTCCCCGCAGGGCGGCCGCGGCCTGGTCGAGGGTCGGGAGACCGGCCGTGTCGTCGGTGCTGTTCCTGCTGTTCCTGCTGTTCGTGCTGTTCCTGCTGTTCGTGCTGTTCGTGGTCGCCGTCGTCAGGAGCTGGCGCACGATCCCGGCGTTCTCGGCCGCGATGGCGGCGAGCGATTCGGTCACGGTCAGTGTCACGGGGGTGTCGGTGCAAGAAGGCATCCCCTTATGGTCCACTCTTTCGGGCGGGCAGGAGGCCCACCGAACGGGCGGTGCACCTACCCGAACGGATGGCTGAACGCACCCCCGGTAGGCTGCTGAGGTGAATAGTCAGCGCCCAGCCCCCTCGATCGAGCCGTTCGACTCCCGTTCGGCCGCCGCCGAGCGCGCCCGGGTCGTCGCCGACCTGACCGACACGCAGGCGACCACGCTCGAGTCCCTGCTCGCCGTGCTCCGCTCCCGGAACACGAGCGACGCCTCGGCCCGGCAAACCGCGATCGACCTGGCCGCGACGGCGATGGTGGCGCTGCGCGCCGTCTCCGACCTCGACCGGTCCCTCACCGAGGAGCCCGTTGCTCGGGCCTTCGAACGCCTGCGCGACGACCTGCGCCCGCTCGTGCGCTTCGGCGACCTCGACGTGCAGTTCATCGAGCCGCCCGTGAACGGCCGGGCCCTGCCCGGCGAGGTGGCCCACGCCGCCCGGGCCATCGTGCGCGGCGCGGTCCTGGCTCTGGTCGAGCAGGCCGGGGTGGCCCGCGTGCGCGTGCACTGGGACTGCGACGGCAGCAACCTTTTGATCCACATCCGCGACGACGGCTCCGGCGACCTCACCCCGGACAGCCCGAGCGTCAGCCGGTTGACGAGCCGGGTGGCCGCACTGAACGGGACGCTGCGGCTGGAGGCGACGACCGGCTGGGGGTCCGAAATGACCGTCACCCTCCCCCTCGACGTGCCGCTCGCACCGCTCACGGCGGCCGCCGCGTGGGGTCTGAGCCCGCGCGAGAAGGGCGTGCTCGAGCTGGTCGCCTCCGGCGCCCGCAACCGGGCGATCGCCGAGACGCTCTCGATCAGCGAAAACACGGTCAAGTTCCACGTCGCCAACCTGCTGCGCAAGGTGGGTGCCTCCACCCGGGCCGAGCTGGCAGCGCTCTCCCGCTGAGCCGCCGCTTCCGTGCGAAACTGGCCATCGCGCAGCATCCGTTCACACCGACGGATGCCCGCCGAGAGGACACGCCATGGACGCCACCGAATGGGACACCCGCTACCGCCTCGCCCGTGAGGCACAGGCCGGCCAGGCCGGACGTCTGTGGTCGGCTCTGCCGGCACAGATCGTGCAGGACACCGTGAGCCCGTTCCCGCCGGGGCGTGCGCTGGACCTGGCCACCGGCGACGGTCGCAACGCGATCTGGCTGGCCGGCCACGGCTGGACGGTCACGGCGGTCGACTTCTCCGCCGAGGCCGTCGGCCAGGCCGAAGCGCACGCCGCCGAGGCAGGCGTGTCGGTGGACTGGCAGGTCGGCGACGCCACAACCTGGGATCCGGCAGGCGAAAGCTTCGACCTGGTCACAGTGATGTACCTGCACCTGCCCGAGCCCGCCTTGCGCGCCGTGCTGGCCCGCGCCGCCGGGTGGCTCTCCCCCGGCGGGCACCTGGTCGCGCTCGGGCACGACCAGACCAACCTCGCGACCGGGGCTCCCGGACCAGGCGATCCGGCCATCCTCTACTCGCCCGAGCTGCTGCGTTCCTGCATCGACCCCGCAAGTCCGGGTGCCTCCCGGGTCGTGCGCTGCGAGACCATCCGCCGCGACCTCGCCACCGACCCGGAGGCCCCCGGCGACGGCGGCGCCGCCACGTTCGCCTTCGACACCCTGCTCGTCGTCAAAGTCTAATTACCCCCTGGGGTATGCTGAAACCCCAGCGCACATGCCACAAGGAAGCCCGATGTCCACCAATCCGGATGCGCCCGCGCCCGTGACCCCGGACGCCCGCCCCGTGCCCACGCCCGCCGACCACACGCCGCTGCAGCGCACGGTCGTGCGGGTGCTCGTCGCGGGCCAGATCCTCGGCGGCATCGGCATGGGCGCGACGCTCTCCCTCGGCGCCCTGCTGGCCGCGCAGCTCTCCGGCTCCAGCGCCTGGTCGGGCATGGCCGCCACCATGAGCACCCTCGGCGCCGCCCTCGTGGCCGTACCGCTGGCCCGCCTGGCCCAGCGCCGCGGGCGCCGCCGCTCCCTCGCGACCGGCTCGCTCATCGCCGGCTCCGGCGCTGTTCTCGCCATCACCTCGGTCGCGGTCGACATCTTCCCGCTGCTCCTGCTGGCCCTGATACTCCTCGGCGCCGGATCGGCCACGAACCTGCAGGGCCGCTTCGCCGCCACCGACCTCGCGAGCACACAATTCCGGGCGCGCGACCTGTCCATCGTGGTCTGGTCGACGACCATCGGCGCCGTGCTCGGCCCGAACCTGTTCGGCCCCGGCGAGGTCGTGGGGAAGGCCATCGGCCTGCCCCCGCTGACCGGTGCCTTCGCCTTCTCCCTGATCGCCACGGTCGGCGCGGCCGTCGTCTACACGGTCGGACTCCGCCCCGACCCGCTGCTCACCGCCCTCGCCGCACGCGAGGTCGACCCCGCCGGCGGCACGCGGCGCGGCGGCCTGGCCATCGTGCGCGTCAACCCGCAGGCCCGCTTCGCAGTGGTCGTGATCGCCTGCAGCCACGCCACCATGGTCGCCCTGATGTCGATGGCCCCGGTGCACCTGCGCGACCACGGCGCCACCCTGACGCTGGTGGGGCTGACCATCAGTTTCCACGTCGCCGGCATGTACGCGCTCTCGCCCGTCTTCGGTTGGCTGGCCGACCGGCTGGGACGGATACCCGTCATCCTCATCGGCCAGAGCCTGTTGCTGGTCTCGCTGGCGATCTTCTGGCTGGCCGGGGAGTCACAAACTGCCATGACGGTGGGGCTGATCCTGCTCGGACTGGGCTGGTCGGCATCCGTCGTCGCCGGCTCGGCGCTGATCGCCGAGGCGGTGGGCGTGCACGACCGCGCCGCCCTGCAGGGTTTTTCCGACCTGTCGATGAACGGGGCCGGTGCCCTCGGCGGAGCCCTGGCCGGCCTGATCCTGAGCGCGATCGGCTACTCCGGGCTCGGGCTGGTCACCATGGTGCTCGCGGGCGTCATCGTCGTCTGGTCTGCCGTGCGCGGCACCACGGCCCCGCTGGTCGTGCGTTAACCGGGTCAGTCCTGACGATTGGTTATTTCACTGCGGCAGGTCCGAGTCGACCGCACCGCGTGGGCGCTTTCCGCACAGCTGGCATCCCGCCCTCGGTGTCGAACCAATTCGACGGAGACTTTGTGCTGAGAGCGCTCTTTCCGACCGTTTGAACCCGATTTGGCCAGAATCTCCGTCGAATTCGTTCGGGACGGAGGTGCTGCGGGGCCTCAGACTCGACAGACGCAGGGGCTGGAACGCTGGCCGACCCCCTCGCTGGCCGACCGGCCAGCTAGCGAACGGATGCCGGCGCGGGCTGCCGCCCCGCGGCGAGCGCGAGCAGCGCCGGAATGCCCACCGGCTCCTCCGCCAGCAGCGGCACCACCGCGAGCCGCGGGGCGCGTTTCTCGTGCACGTGCTCGAGCTCGGGGAGCTCGTTCCGGGCCCGCGCGAGCAGCAGCGGGTTGGTCGGCGCCGCCGCGGCGATCGAGTTGTTCACGATCCACGCCCACGGGGTGATGCCGGCCCGCTCCAGGTCGGCCTGCAGCTCCGCGGCCTCGAGCACGGGCGTGGTCTCGGCGAGGGTGACCAGGATCACCTTCGTCTGCTCCGGGTCCTGCAGCCGCATCATCGGCGTCGTCAGACGGATGCCGTCGCCCAGCTGCCGGGTGACCTCGCGGTGGTACGACCCGGTCGCATCCAGCAGCAGCAGGGTGTGGCCCGTGGGCGCGGTATCCATCACGACGAAGGTGCCCTTCGCCTCCCGGCTCACGCGGGAGAAGGCCTGGAACACGGCGATCTCCTCCGTGCACGGCGAACGCAGGTCTTCGCGGAGCATGGCTTGGCCCTGCGCGTCGAGGTGAGCGCCCTTCGTGCGCATGACCCGCTCGGTGTAGTTGGCGATTTCGACGGCCGGGTCGATCCGGGACACGGTCAGGTTCGCCAGCCCGCCGGCCAGGGTGTCGTCGAGGTGTGCGGCCGGGTCGGTCGTGGTGAGGTGCACGGGCAGCCCGCGTTCGGCGAGGCTGACGGCGATCGCCGCCGCGAGCGTGGTCTTGCCCACACCGCCCTTGCCCATCAGCATCACCAGGCCGTGGCCGCCGGCCTCGATCTCGTCGACGAGAGCCGAGAGCGGGGCCCCCGGAGCGACCGTGGCGATTCCGGTGCCCGGCGTCGGGACGACTTCAGGCTCGAGCATGCTGCGGAGCGCGGCCAAGCCGACCATGTTGGTGCTCTTCAGCCCCACGTAGTCGGTGGGCGCGGTGCGCAGCCCCGCGGGCATCGCGGCGAGCGCCTGCTGTTCGCGCACCCGGATGGCGTCGAAGAGCGGGTCGGCCTCGGCGGGCGTGCCCGCATCGGCATCAGAAAGCGTTGCCGGTCCGGCCGGCAGGATGCCGTTGACCACCAGGTGCTGACGCTGCATGCCGATGGCAGCGAGTTCTGCCTGGGTGCGGGCGGCCTCCCGCAGGGCGCCGCCCTGGGCGCGCGCCACGAGCACCAGCCGGGTGCGGGCAGGGTCGGCGAGGGCGGCCACGGCGTCGGCGTAGACGGCACTCTGCTTCTCGAGGCCGGAGAGCGGCCCGAGGCAGGACGCGTCGCCCGTGCCCTCGGTGAGGAAGTCGGTCCACGACCCGGGCAGCTGCAGCAGACGGATGGTGTGCCCGGTGGGGGCCGTGTCGAAGAGGATGTGGTCGTACGCGGCCGTCCACGCGGCATCCGTCAGCAGGTCGGTGAACTCGTTGAACGAGGCGATCTCGGTGGTGCAGGCACCCGAGAGCTGCTCCTCGATCGAGGCCATCTCGGCGGGCGGCAGCAGGCCGCGCACCGGGCCGACGATGCGTTCGCGGTACTGCGCGGCCGCCTGCTCGGGGTCGATCTCGAGGGCCGACAGGCCGGGCACCGCCGCGATCGGCGTGACCGTGTTGCCGATGGTCACCCCGAAGACCTGACCCACATTGGAGGCCGGATCGGTGCTGACCAGCAGCACGGATGCCCCGGACTCGGCCAGACGCACCGCGCTCGCGCACGCGATGGAGGTCTTGCCGACCCCGCCCTTGCCGGTGAAGAAGAGGAAACGTGGGGCGTCGTCGAGGAAGCGCAGGGTCGTCATGATCGGCCCTAGCAGCAGCAGCCGTTGCCGCAGCAGCCGGCATCGGCGCCCGCGGTATTTTCAGTGAGCTCGGTGGCCGTGGCGCTACCGGACCCGGCCATGGCTAGCAGCCGCACCGTTCCCTCCGGCTGCACGGCCGCACGGTGACTGGCCGCGCCGGTGTCGACAGCCGCCACGTCGGTCCAGCTCGCGAGCTCGGCGCGGGTCGGGTAGCGGCCGGTGAGCACGGTGGCTCCCCCTACGAGCGTGACGGGCAGGCCCTCCTGGCCGACGGTGTGCAGGAACTGGCGGGCCACCTCGTTCTCCACGAAGGCGAGGGGCTCCTGGGCCAGGTTGAATCGGGCAATGTCGCCGCCGTTCGCGCGGGTGAAATCGAGGTCCGCGGAGAAGGTGACCAGCGCCTGGTCGACATCGACTCCGCAGATGCCTGTGCCGCAGCACAGTCCCGGTTCGAAAATCTCGATGTGCGCCATGGGTGACCCATCTCCTAGACCGGCATCCAGAGGGGACGACTTGTCCGTGATGACGGTCCTCCCAGTATATCGACGCTTATCGATATTTGGCGACCCGTTTGCGTTAGCACCGGCTCCCGTTGCGAGCGCGGGAGTGGAAGACTGACTGCGGGCGCCTCTGCCCTGTTCATCATTCAACCCGAAAGGCATGCGATGACCGACGCGCACGACGCCGCAGACCTTCTCCCGCTGCTTCTCGAGCAGGAACGTGTCATTCAGTTCGACTCCTTCGACGTGGGCGACGCCTGGGCCGTCGGGTCGCGGCTCGTGGAACTCGGCAACGCCCGGCGGCATCCGATTGCGGTGTCGATCATGTTCGGCGACCAGCGCGTCTTCCATGCCGCCCTGCCCGGTGCCTGCGCCGACAATGACGCCTGGCTCGAGAACAAGTTCCGGGTGGTGCGGCGCTTCGCCAACTCCTCCTACGCCGTGGGCATGCGCTTCCGAGCGAACTCCCGCGACTTCAGCACCGACTCGAACCTCGACCCGAACACACACGCCGCGCACGGCGGCGCCTTCCCCCTGCGCGTACGGGGCTCTCTCATCGGCGTCGTCGGCGTCTCCGGGCTGGCCCAGCGCGATGACCACGACCTTGTCGTCGAGGCGCTCGAGGAACACCGCCGCATTCACGGCTGACCGGCAACGGTCTGGCCCGCACCCGACTCCCCTGCCCCGGCTGCCCCGTCCCGGGCCCCGTCCCGCAGCCCTGTCCCGCAGCCTGCCCGGATGTGAAAGTCTGGACCGAAGCCCCTGACCTGCTTTCGTTGGAGTATCCGTGACCGCCGCACCTGTCCGTTCGATCCCGCAATTCGACGCGGGCATGCCCGACGACCGCATCACCCTGCGGTTCATGGCTGTTCCCGCCGACGTCGCCGCTTCGGGTGCGACCGTGGCCGCGGGCAGCGTGCTCGAGTGGATTGACAAGGCCGCTTACGCCTGTGCGGTGGGCTGGAGCGCCTCCGACACGGTCACCGCCTACGTCGGCAATGTGCACTTCACCCGGCCGATAAAGCCCGGCAACCTGGTCGAGGTGCACGCCCGCATCATCCACACCGGACGCACGAGCATGCACGTGCTTGTCACGGTCGAGACCACGGATGTCCGCGCCCGGGAATACAGTCCGGCGACCCACTGCATCCTCGTCTTCGTCGCCGTCGACGATGCCGGGAAGCCGCAGGAAGTTCCCTTGTGGGTGCCCCACTCCGACGTCGACCGGGAGCTGCAAGAGAACGCGACGGCCCGGCTCCAGCCGCGCAAGCGCATCCAGACTGCTATGCGCTCACAGGAATATACCGATGACAGTACCACGCCACGCACGGTGTTCCGGTTTTTGGCCGACCCCGCCGACGCGAACTGGGGCGGCAACGCCCACGGCGGTACCGTGATGCGCTGGATCGACGAGGCCGCCTTCGCTACGGCGGCGGCCTGGAGCTCCGTCGCGGCCGTGGCCGTCTACTCGGGCGGCATCCACTTCTACCGGCCGATCCACATCGGGCACATCGTCGAAGTGGATGCCCGGCTCATCCACACCGGCAAGCGCAGCATGCACATCAGCATCCGGGTGCGCTCGGGCAGTCCACGCACGCCGCACGATTTGCACCTCACGACGCAGTGCATGAGCATTTTCGTCGCACTCGGCGCGAACGGGCACGCCGAGTCGGTAGAGCCACTGACGCTGATCACCCCGGAAGACAAGCGGCTCGACCAGCACGCCCGGGACCTGATGGAATTGCGCGCGCCGCTGGTCATGATGCCCGTTGACCACCTGCGCCTGCCGTGACCGGCGCGCCCTCACGGCCCGAACGAATTCGACGGAGATTTTGGCTCCCCTGCTCTATCCGTGGGTGTTTCGGAGCGCCTTAACGGCCGCACGCCGCT
>NZ_PJJV01000034.1:0-11174 GCF_002929655.1 Cryobacterium sp. M23 | reverse complement strand
CCCCACGGCCGAGGTTTTTGGCATTTGACATTGTGCACGCTGTTGAGTTCTCAAGGATCGGACGCACTCGACTTCAAGCCCCACGGGCTGTCGCTTCGAGGCAACTTGTATAACGTACCCACCCGACTAGTCCCTGTCAAATAACGGAAAGCAGTCGATTTCGAGTGCACCAGAGCGACTCGAAATAATCTACATACGCGACTTGACGACCAGCCGAAGAAAGATATTATCTTGGTTTGAACTCGAACGCTCCCTAGGCGGGAGGATATTCGAGAAAAAACTAAAATCTTCGTCCCACTTGAGGCCGGGAAGCTCTGCGGCTTTCCGCACCTGTGGGGTGACTAGAGAGACATTACGGTGAATTCTGGGGGTGCGCAACTCCCTCCCGCATCCCGGGCGTGTCGGCTCCGGCGCCCTGGCGCAAGCCCCCAGGTGCGGGCCTCACGGCGGTCCGGCGCGTCTCAGCGTCCGGTCGAGACCGTGACGGTGAACTTGGCGTTCCGACCGACCTGGTGTGTCGGGCCGACCAATCGCGTCAGCGCGGGGCGATAACCGAGGTGGGTGTTCCACACACTCCACAGTTCACCACCGGGCTGCAACACTCGTCCGGCATCATCGAACAGTTTCAGGGCTATGCCGGCATGGACCGACGAGCCGATGTGAAAGGGCGGGTTCAGCACAATCAGTTCGGCCGAGGCATCCGGTTGGCTCTGGAGCGCGTCATCCCGCACGACCGTGACCCGGTCGGCGAGCGCATTGGCCACCATGGTGGCCCGCGCGGAGGCGACGGCCGCGGCCGACTGGTCGGTGGCGGTCACCCGCAGGGCGGGACGGCGTCGGGCGAGGGTGGCGGCGAGCACCCCGGTGCCGCAGCCGAGGTCGATGGCGCTCCGAGCATCCGTTTTCATGCGATCAAGGAACTCAAGCAGGTAGCGCGTCCCGATATCGACGGTCGCGCCGGCAAACGCAGCCCCGTGGGCGCAGATCGTGAGTCCCAGGTCAGCGTGCTCCACACAATTCGGCCAGGTGGACATCGTCGGCTGAGTTGCGGAGACAATCGAGGCCGCTGCCCTGAGTACCCGCGACTTCTGCCGGGCCGACGAGACCTGCAGCTCGCCGAAGTGCCGGCGGAGCACCGCGTTCATGGTCGGCGTCATGTGCTTGATGCGTCCGCCGGCGATCACCACCACATCCGGTGCCGCGAAACGACGGATGGCGTCGGCGAACTCATCGAGCGCCGCCAGACTGCGCGGCAGCTGGATCAGTACCACCCGCGCGTTCGCCAGCAGTTCTTCGCCCAGGATGAAAGAGCGGTAGGAATCGACGAGTCCGGCGTCGGCCGCATTCAGGGCGAGGGCCAACTCCCCGGAGAGGACATCCTGGTGCACCCGGATTCCCCGGGCCCCGGCCAGTGCGGCCGCGCCCAGGGTGAGGGCGCCATAGCGGTCCTCGATCACCACGACCTCGCCGGATCCTGCCTCGGCCAGCACGCCCGCCGCCTCGTCGAGGATCAGGCGGTCGCTCGCATCCACGGCGAAGAGATTGTCCGCTTCCACGTCGGGGAAACGCCGCAGGCGGTCAAAGGAAAAATCAGGCATTGCCTCAGGCTAGCCCGCAGGTGCGGCTACTTCTCGTCGCCGATCGGGCGGGAACCCAGGGGGCGCCAGATCACGATCTGGTTGGACCGGCGCGTGCGCGTACCGGCCCGCATCGAGATGACCTCACCGGCCGAGCCGGCCGCGAAGACGCGGCGGCCCGGACGGTTGAGCAGTTCATCGGCCAGCGCAGACTCCAATTCGCGCAGCCGCGATTCGAGCGTGCGCACGTGGTCCTCGAGGTCAATGATGCGACGGATGCCTTCCAGGCTCACACCCTCGGCACCGAGCTCCGCGATCTCGCGGAGCTTGGCCACATCCCGCATCGAGTACCGGCGAGACCGACCGGGGGTGCGGTCGGGACTCACCAGTCCCAGGCGATCGTATTGGCGCAGCGTTTGCGGGTGCATGCCCGCAAGCTCGGCGGCCATCGAGATTACGAAAACCCGGGTGTTCTCGTCCACCGTCAGTCTCTCGCCTTCGCGAGGAGTTCGTCGCGCGGATTCTCCTTCGGCAGTGCTTCCGCGAAGGCCGCGAGTTTTTCCTCGGCGTCCTTCGACAGATGAGACGGAACGGCAACCTGAACCTCCGCCAGCAGGTCCCCGGTGCCCTTGGGCGTCACGACGCCACGCCCCTTGACGCGCAGCACGCGCCCGCTCGGGGTGCCCGGGGCGATGCGCAGTTTGACCGGCGCTCCGCCCAACGTCGGCACCTCGATAGTGGCGCCGAGCGCGGCCTCGACGAACGTGACCGGCACGGAGACCCGCAGGTTCAGCCCGTCGCGTTCGAAGACCGGGTGCTTGCGCACGTTCACCGTGAGTACGATGTCGCCGGACTCGCCGCCGTCGGGGCTGTGCTGCCCCTGGCCGCGGAGCTTGATCTTCTGCCCGTCGGCCACCCCGGCCGGGATCTTCACCTTGATGGCGCGGCCATCCTGCGTTTGCAGGGTGATCTGGTCACCGTGCGTGGCCGTGATGAAGTCGACCGTTGTCGACGCGATCACGTCGCGGCCGCGAGTCGGCCCGCCGTAGCCGCGGAACCCGCCGCTCGAGGTGCCGAAACCGCCGCCACCCTGACCGCGGCCGAACATGCCGCCGAGGAGGTCGTCGAAACCGCCCCGCTCATAGGAGTAGCCGGGCTGTTGTTGCCGCGCGCCCCCACCGAACATGCCTCCGAAGACATCGTCGAAGCCTCCGGCCTGCCCGCCACCGGGGCGTGGGGCGGTGAAGCGGGCCCCACCGCCCATCGCGCGCACAGCATCGTATTCCTTGCGTTGGGCAGGGTCACCGATCACCGAGTGTGCCTCGCTGATCTCCTTGAACGTCGCCTCGGCCGCAGGGTTGCCCGGATTGGAGTCCGGGTGGTACTTGCGGGCGAGCTTGCGATAGGCCTTCTTCAGCTCGGCCGGGGTGACGTCCTTTGACACACCCAGGACCTTGTAAAAGTCCTTATCGAACCAGTCCTGGCTAGCCATCGCTCGGTACCTGCACGACGACCTTGGCCACGCGCAGGAGCGACGAGCCGAGGAAGTAGCCGGTCTCGATCACGTCACCGACGGTCTCCGACTCGATGCCCGCGGTGGGCAGCTGGAAGATCGCCTCGTGGATGGTCGGATCGAACGGTTCGCCGACCGTGCCAAAGGACTTCACGCCCAGGCGCTCGACGCTCCCCCGCAGTTTTGCGGCGATCGTGCTGAACGCCGAGTCTTCGACCAGGTCGCCGTGCTTCTCAGCGCGGTCGAGATCGTCGAGCACGGGAATCAGGCCCTTGACGACATCCACGGTGACGCGCTCACGCTCGACCTCGCGGTTGGCCTCGGTGCGGCGACGGTAGTTGGCGTACTCCGCGGTGACCCGCTTGAGGTCGGCCAGGTGCTCGCTCGTGGGCTCATCGACTTCCCGCGTGGCGGCATCCAGGATGTCTTGGACCGTCAACTCGTCCTCTTCGATACCCTCGGCGGACACCTCGTCGATGTCCTCGACACTCACACCTTCGGCTTCCGCCTCGGCGTCGGCCCCGGGGGCACCCTCAGTGGATGCCCCCTCGTCAAACGGCTCGTCGCCAGGACGCTTGTTGTCGTCTGCCATTACTTCTTGACCTCGTCTTCGTCGTCGACGACCTCGGCGTCAACCACGTCTTCGTCCGAGCCGGCCGCGTCGGCGGTCGGCTCGGAGTCGGTTGGGGCACCGGCCGCGGCATCCGCCTGGCTGGTCTTGTAGATGGCCTCGCCGAGCTTGCCCTGGCTCTCGTTGAGCTTGTCGAAGGCCGTCTTCACGGCCGCATCGTCGTCGCCGACGAGAGCGGCCTTGAGGGCGTCGACGTCGGCCTGAACCTCGGACTTCACGTCCTCGGGCAGCTTCTCGTCGTTCTCCTTGATCAGCTTCTCGATCGAGTAAGCGAGCTGCTCCGCCGTGTTGCGGGTCTCGGCTGCCTCGCGACGGCGCTTGTCCTCGGCGGCGTGCTCTTCGCCCTCGCGCACCATGCGCTCGATGTCTTCCTTCGCGAGCGAGGATCCGCCCGTGATGGTCATCGACTGTTCCTTGCCGGTGCCCTTGTCTTTGGCAGACACGTGCACGATGCCGTTGGCGTCGAGATCGAAGGTAACCTCAACCTGCGGGATGCCGCGCGGGGCCGGCGCGATGCCGGTCAGCTCGAACGTGCCGAGGTTCTTGTTGTCGCGGGTGAACTCGCGCTCGCCTTGGAAGACCTGGATCGCGACGGACGGCTGGTTGTCGTCGGCTGTGGTGAAGGTCTCGCTGCGCTTGGTCGGGATGGCCGTGTTGCGCTCGATCAGGCGCGTCATGATGCCGCCCTTGGTCTCGATGCCGAGGCTCAGCGGGGTGACGTCGATGAGCAGAACATCTTTGCGCTCACCCTTCAGCACGCCGGCCTGCAGTGCGGCGCCAACGGCGACGACCTCGTCCGGATTGACGCCCTTGTTCGGGTCCTTGCCACCGGTCTCGGCCTTGACGAGCTCGTACACGGCGGGCATGCGGGTGGAGCCACCGACGAGAACGACGTGGGCGATATCTTCCACCTTGACCCCGGCTTCACGGATGACGTCCTGGAACGGCTTCTTCGTGCGGTCGAGCAGGTCTTCGGTCATCTTCTCGAACTGGGCGCGAGTAAGCGTCTCGTCGAGGTTGGCCGGGCCATTCTCGGTCAGGGAGAGGTACGGCAGCTGGATGCTCGTCGACATGCTGCTCGAGAGTTCCTTCTTGGCCTGCTCGGCGGCTTCCTTGAGGCGCTGCTTGGCGATCTTGTCCTTGGAGACGTCGACGCCGGTGGTTTCCTTGAACTTCTTGATCAGGTGATCGACGATGCGCTGATCCCAGTCGTCGCCGCCGAGGCGGTTGTCACCGGCAGTCGACCGCACCTGAATGGTGGAGAAGTCGTCGTCCTTGCCTACCTCGAGGAGGGAGACGTCGAAGGTTCCGCCGCCGAGGTCGAAGACCAGGATGAGCTCGTCTTCCTTGCCACGGTCGAGGCCGTAGGCAAGTGCGGCCGCGGTCGGCTCGTTGATGATACGCAGCACGTTAAGGCCGGAGATCTCGCCGGCCTCCTTGGTGGCCTGGCGCTCGGCATCGTTGAAGTACGCGGGAACGGTGATGACGGCATCCGTCACCTTGTCGCCCAGGTACGCCTCGGCATCGCGCTTGAGCTTGGCCAGGATGCGGGCCGAAACTTCTTGCGGGGTGAACTTCTTGTCGTCGATGGCGACATTCCAGTCGGTGCCCATGTGGCGCTTGACCGACGCGATGGTGCGGTCGACGTTGGTGACGGCCTGGCGCTTGGCGGTCTCGCCGACCAGCACCTCGCCGTCTTTGGTGAAGGCGACGACGGACGGTGTGGTCCGGAAGCCTTCGGCGTTTGCGATGACGGTGGGTTCTCCACCTTCGAGGACGGCCACCACAGAGTTGGTGGTTCCGAGGTCGATGCCTACTGCACGGGCCATGTGTGCGTTCTCCTTTAAAGTATGTTCTCAGCTCGATTTCACAGAGTTGAGTGGTGCTGGCTCAAGTGTGCCAGTGTCCCAAATCTAAAGTCAAGCCACGCACCTGAGAGTTGAGCGTGAACGACTCAACTTTGAGATTTCGTGCAATCGATGGTCTCCGGCCCCCCGCATCCACTAGCCTCAGCGCATGACCGGGATCGCGGAGCAGGGCAGCACGGATGCCCGGGAGCTGCCAGACAAAACGAGCAGACGCCGCGTAGTGGCCTGGAGCTTCTGGGACTGGGGCTCTGCCGCGTTTAATGCGGTGGTCACCACCTTCGTCTTCACCGTCTACATCACGGGCAGCTCGTTCGGCGACAAAGACGTCATTTCCGCCCAGCTCGGCTGGGCCCTCGCTATCGCCGGCTTGCTGGTAGCCGTGCTGGCCCCGATCACCGGACAGCGCTCGGACACCTCCGGGCGGCGCAAGCTGTGGCTCGGCGTCAACACGTTCATCGTGGTGGGCCTCACCGCGGCGATGTTCTTCGTGGAGGCGTCACCGAGCTTCCTGCTGCTCGGCCTCGTTCTGGTGGCCGCCGGCAACGTCTTCTTCGAGTTCGCCAGCGTCAACTACAACGCCATGCTGTCCCAGGTCTCGACCGCGCGCACCATCGGCAGGGTCAGCGGTTTCGGTTGGGGCATGGGCTACATCGGCGGCATCGTGCTGCTGCTCATCGTGTACTTCGGTTTCATCAGCCCCGACGTGGGTCTGTTCGGGGTAACCAGCGAGAACGGCCTCTCGGTGCGGGTCACGATGCTCATCGCGGCCGCCTGGTTCGGCCTGTTCGCCCTGCCGGTGCTGTTCTCGGTTCCCGAATACCGTTCTCCCGCCGCGGTGCGCCGGCCCCGGGTGAGCTTCCTCCGTTCTTACATCGTGCTCGGGCAAGACATCATCCGGCTCTGGAAGACCAGCCGCCAGACGGTGTACTTCCTGATCGCGAGCGCGATCTTCCGCGACGGCCTGGCCGGGGTTTTCACCTTCGGCGGGGTGCTCGCGGCATCCGTCTTCGGATTCTCACCCGGCGAGGTGATCATCTTCGCTATCGCCGCCAATGTCGTGGCGGGCGTGGCCACCATCATCGCCGGCGCGCTTGACGACCGGGTCGGCGCAAAGCCGATCATCGTGACCGCCCTGATCGGCCTGATCGTGTTCGGCAGCATCGTATTCCTGCTGCACGACGGCGGTCAGATCGTGTTCTGGACCGCCGGCCTCGCCTTGACGCTCTTCGTCGGGCCGGCCCAGTCGGCCAGCCGCACCTTCCTGGCACGCCTGATCCCGGCCGGCCGGGAGGGCGAGGTCTTCGGGCTCTACGCCACGACGGGCCGCGCGGTGAGCTTTCTGGCGCCGACCATGTTCGCCCTGATGGTGACGATCTTCGGCGAAACCTATTGGGGCATCCTCGGACTCATGTTGGTTTTGCTCGTGGGGCTGCTTCTCCTGCTGCCGGTGAAGGCCCGCCAGGACCAGATCGGCTAACGGATGCGGGTGGCCTCGTTGTGCTCGACCAGCACCCAGGTGGAACCTTCGTCGTTGGAGACCCAGCCCTCCCAGGCGTAGGCGTCAGGTGTGATCGAGACGAAGTTCCAGCGGATCGGGCGGCCGTCGGTGCCCGTGCCGTCCTGGCGCAGGCCGTTGCGGTGGGGGGTCGCCACGAGGTGGCAGTACTCGCCGGATGCCGGGGCGAAATAGCTGACCCGCCACACGCCGGCGTAGGAATCATAGACTCGCACGGCCGTGGCGACGGTCTCGAAGCCGGTCGGGTGCGAGTCGCTCACGACGACCTCGACGTCTTGCACCGCACGCCCGTCGAGCACGAAGTCGACGATCCAGGTGAATTCGCGCCCGGTCCATTCGCCGGTCGTCTCGTCGAGGCGGGACCCGGTGGCGGCCCAGGCGCCGACCAGCTGGCCGAAGCGGCGCATCCGCCCCGGGTAGTCGGGTGTCGGTCCCGGCGCGACGAGCGCCTCGGCAAAGCTGGGCACGGATGTGGTCATGGGCCGATTTTACCGGGCGCGTGTTGCATGCGTGTGAACCGGGCTACTCGGCTCCGGTGGTCGATCCCGTCGAGGCCTCCCGCACATCCGTGCAGTGGAAGTTCTGGAACGACCGCGACGCGGTCGGCCCGCGCTGGCCCTGGTAGCGGGAGCTGTATTCGCTTGAGCCGTAGGGACGTTCGGCGGGCGAACTCAGCCGGAAGAAGCAGAGCTGACCGATCTTCATGCCGGGCCACAGCTTGATCGGCAGGGTGGCGACGTTGCTCAACTCGAGCGTCACGTGGCCGGTGAAACCGGGATCGATGAAGCCGGCGGTCGAGTGGGTGAGCAGGCCGAGCCGGCCGAGCGAGCTCTTGCCCTCCAGCCGCGCGGCGACGTCGTCGGGCAGGGTGACCTTCTCGTAGGTGGACCCGAGTACGAACTCACCGGGGTGCAGGATGAACGGTTCGCCCGCGGCGGTCTCGATCAACCGGGTCAGATCGGGCTGGTCTTCGGCCGGATCGATATAGGGGTACTTGTGGTTGTCGAAGAGGCGGAAGAAGCCGTCGAGTCGCACGTCGATGCTCGACGGCTGGATCATGTCGGCCTGGTACGGCTCCAGACGGATTCGTTCCGCGTTGATTTCAGCCTTGATTTCGCGATCCGAGAGCAGCACGGTTCCAGCCTAACGGCGCGGACTTGATATGCTGGCACGGTTCCGGTGCGGGCTTGCCTGCGCGACGGATGTGCGGATGTAGTTCAATGGTAGAACTTCAGCTTCCCAAGCTGATAGCGCGGGTTCGATTCCCGTCATCCGCTCCCTTGCATAAGCCCCGGTCATCCGGGGTTTTTGCATTTCTCTGAGCAGTGAATGCGATCACGCTGGTCGATTTCGTGCCCTCCGCGTGCCCTTAGGTCCCGAAGTCGGCTGTCTTCAGGCCGTCTTGGGAGGCCTGTTCATGCCAGTTCTCATGGCCGCGCTCATGCCGTCGGCGATGATCCTTCCACGCTCCTCGGCGGCGTGCTGATACTTCATTGCAGCGGAGGAAGTTGAATGTCCAGCTCGGGCCATCAACTCGCGCACGGTGGCTCCACTCTGTGCGGCGAGGGTGAGTCCGCTGTGCCGGAGGTCGTGGAAGTGGTACTGCCTTAGGTCGGTCGAATCACGGGACTTCTTAAAGGCGTGCTGGAGCTGCGCCCTCGTGAGAGCCTTCCCGTTAGACCGTGTGAAGAGTGGAGCTGCGGGGAGAGCCCTGGGGACCGACGCCAAGTACAGGATCATGGCCTCGACTGTGACAAGCGGCAGGTCCACCGAGCGGGTGTCCTCGGTCTTGGTCGGGGTGACGACCACCCCCGTCCGACGTGTCTGGACTGCCTGCCGAACGACCTTCAGGGTGCCCTTTTCCAGATCGAGATCTGAACGTTGGAGCGCAACGGCTTCACCGAGCCTGAGGTGCGCCCCAAAAGCCAGAGCGATGACTGGCTGCAGGTCGGCTGGGTGGGACTCCAGCAGACGGGTGAAGTCCTCCATGGGCATGAATGGACGCTCTTCGGTGCGCACCATCCCAGCTCCGATGATCTGGCATGGGTTCGAGCCCACCATCCCGTCGGTCTTCGCCGTGTTCATCACTCCCTTCAGGAAGGCGTAGGCCTGGCGCTGCCGGGTCTTTCCAGATGCCACGCGCTCGCCACCGTCTGCACGAGGTCGCGCGGCGCGCTCTGCGAGTTCCTTGCCGAGCGCTGTGTACCAGCCTCTGACCATTGCAGGAGTGATTTGACCCACTGCCCTCTTCCCGATGTTCGGGGCGACGTGGCGCACCAGCAAGTCTTCGTATAGCTCGGTCGTGCGGATGGCCAGCTTGCCTCGACTCCCGCCGTTCTCAATCCACTCCCGGGCATAGATGGTAAGGTGGCGCTCTCCCTTGCGGGGGTCGTGGTACACGCCACGCGCCCGGTCGGACTGGACGTTGGCGATGTGCACGTGTGCCTCCTTGGAGGTCTTGAAGGTGGTCGGACCCGGCATCCGTAGGCCGCCGTCTTCTCTCGGGTATCGCGCCTGCCATCGTTTTGATTTGAGCTGGCGCACGGTCCCGAAGTTTGCTCGTGTCGTCTTGGGATTGTTCATGTCCTTGCCCTCCATGCCTGTTGTTCCTGATAGGTGATACGCCTATCGGGTTGCGAAAACCACGGCTTTCCCCATCGAATGCCAGATTCACCGAGTGGGGGCAGATTGACCCCGGGAGACGGCTGGCTGAGCTCAACAACGCCAAGGTTGCCGAGGAAGCAGAGCCGTCGATGGGGTTACGCCGAGTGAGTCATCAGTCTCCGGAATAGCCCCGAGCGAAGGTGGACCCCACGTAACGAAAAAGTCGAATCAACGCCTTGCGAGTCGTTGTGAGAAGAATCAACAGCAGAAGTGGACCGAACCACCAGTGCGTCCCAACGTTCGTAACCAGTGCCTCGAAGATCATGACCAGGGCGTCCCACCGCCCTTGCCACATCATGTCGCGGAGTTGGAACCAGTCGATCAATTTGCTCCCTCTTCCGTCGGGTGGCCACCTGAGTCATATGTAACATCCACCTCTGACATTTGGTTTGCATCGGCATGGTCCGTATCTAGTTCGCATGTGACCGCCTCCATATGCTGACGACGCGGAACCGCTAGAACTCCGGGCGCTCCCGAACGATGTCGGTCTGTTGGATTCCGTTTCCGACGCGCTGAACTCAGTACCCAGTCCGCGTCGCCCTACAAGACGACTAGGAGCGAATTGTGGACAGCCGGCCACGCCGTCCAGCTGTGAAGAAGCCGCCGTGCCCCTTATGGGGCTATCGGGCCTACCGAGGTCGCCGAGGGCGACCGATACCTTGGCAGTACCTGCAATTTTGAAAGAGGCGCTGCATGGTCGCGAGCATCCACGACATTCTTCCTGAGCTGATCATCTCGAACGTATCGTCGCCGTCGGTGTTGAGACCATGAAAATCGTGAAGTCGACTCCGCCGCTAAAACTAGTCGAGTAGGCGATTCAGATGCTCCGTAGCTTCACCACTAGTGCGGCCTTTCGTGGACTCAGTTCGAGACCCTTCGATGGCACCGGATCTGCTTGCGTGCTCGGCCGTCGGACGGTAATCTACGGCCGCAACGGAAGCGGCAAGACCACATTCTCGGAGGTACTGCGCCTGTCGTCCAGCGGCGCGGATACCGAAGGCGTGACGACGACCGCATCGATCCGCAGCAACAACTCGACTAGCTCAATCCCGCTCGGCGACCGAGAGTTTCCTTGGGCGCTGCTTGTCTACAACCGCTACTACGTCCAAGAGTCGCTTGGCCTCTTCCTGGATGGATCAGGCCGATCGCCAACGATTCTGAAGCTCGGCGCTACCAATGTCTTCGCTGCACGCGATCTTGTGCGCGTGCGTTCATCGCTTACGGCGCTGGGCCAGCGTCGCGAGGGTCTCACGGTCATGAGACGTTCGCTCCTTAGCCAGCGCGAGACTACCGAGAAGGAAGTGAAGAGTGAGGTAATCGCGGCACGGTTACGTCCCCGTGAGTGGTGTGGTTTCCCGCTCTTGAGCGTTGCTTCGTCAATGTAAAGAGCCACCGTGGGATGGTC
>NZ_PJJV01000033.1:0-10763 GCF_002929655.1 Cryobacterium sp. M23 | reverse complement strand
TCAAGCGCTCGTGAGCGAGATCGGCCGGCGGCCGCGAGGTAGGTGGAGAACCGGCCAATGCTGAGCCATTCCTCTATCCAGTGCCCCTCGCTCGATGTCGTTGCCACGGGGCGCCCTCCAAGCTAAGACTGTAATGTAAGCCCTTGATGACCGCTGTCTCATGTTACTTGGGCCACGAATTGGGAACTCCGGTACTTCGCCTTGGCGGACCCGGAGTTTTTCATTTGTCCTGCACTTTGCCAGTCGCACCAGCCCTTCAGCGACGCCCTGCGCAGCGTTTGGCCGTGGCGCCTGTCGCGCGCCAGGAAACGAGGTGCCGCGAACTCGTCCCACCGATTCAGGTAGTCAGCTCGAAGTGCACCAGGATGGCGATCCCTGCCGGATGAGGTTCACCGTGGCGTGGTGTCCAGCATGGCGCTATTCCCGCGACGCGCACCCGCGATACCCGTGCGCACAGTGACGCATTTCGCATGGAGACGGTGCCCAAGTTGAGGTGGACCGCCGAGAAGCCCTCGGCGCGACCCGGCTACTAAGCTTCGCAATGCGCCTTCGCAGGAGGACGACCTGGTTCAGAGCGCTCCATTCGATCTCTTCGCCGAACTTGGCGATTCGGGCCCTACCCGGCCCGGCAGCAGCGGACCCTCTTAAGGGTTTCGATGGGTGGTCTTAGGGGGCTGGCGCACAATTCCTCGGCATGCGCTTGCACTATTGCAAACGCTTGCAGTAGCGTAACTCGAGGGTCTAGTACCTCGTTTACCGGGTTCCGCTTCCGCGGCCCGCTCGCAATCGCCCGTTCCCAATGAAGCGCGTCGGCGTGGTCCGCTGGCGCGCGCGACAAGGAGTTTCATCGTGCGCAGATCAACCCGTCCGTTGTTTGCAGCGGTGGCCGGCCTGGCCCTAGTCCTGACCCTGAGCCTCGATGTAGGAGTGACAACGCCCCGGGCGGATGCGAGTCCGCCGGGTGCCAAGGACGTCACGGCGACGCTCTTCGAGTGGTCCTTCGCATCGGTCGCCCGGGCCTGCACGGATACCCTCGGTCCCAAGGGGTATGGATTCGTCGAGGTCTCGCCGGCCCAGGAGCACATCCAGGGCTCGCAGTGGTGGACCTCCTACCAGCCGGTCAGCTACAAGATCGCCGGGCGACTCGGCAACGAGGCCGCATTTTCGAGCATGGTCAGCACCTGCCACACCGCCGGTGTCAAGGTCGTGGCCGACGCGGTGATCAACCATATGAGCGCGGGTTCCGGCACGGGCACGGGGGGCACCGTCTACAGCAAGTACGACTACCCGGGCTACTACCAGAACCAGGACTTCCACTCCTGCCGGACCCCGATCACCAACTACAGCGACCGCTCCAACGTGCAGAACTGCGAGCTCGTCGGCCTCGCCGATCTCAACACGGCGAGCACCTACGTGCAGTCCACCATCGCGGCGTACCTCAACCACCTCAGCGCCCTCGGCGTCGACGGTTTCCGGATCGACGGCGCCAAGCACATGGCCGCGGCCGACCTCTCCGCCATCAAGGCAAAACTGACCAACTCGAGCGTCTACTGGGCGCAGGAGGTCATCGCCGGCGGGAACGAGGCGGTCCAGCCGGGCGAATACACCTCGACCGGCGATGTCGACGAATTCCGTGGGGCCTTCGACCTCAAACGCATGTTCACCAGCGACAAGATCGCCTACCTGAACACATGGGGCGAGTCCTGGGGCTACCTCGCGAGCAACAAGGCGCGGGTCTTCGTAGACAACTGGGACACCGAGCGCAACGGCTCGACCCTCAGCTACAAGGACGGCAACACTTACACGCTCGCGAACATCTTCATGCTCGCCTGGCCCTACGGCTCGCCCAACGTGTACTCGGGCTATGAATTCACCAACACGGATGCCGGCCCGCCGACTGGCGGCACGGTCAACGCCTGCTACAGCGACGGCTGGAAGTGCCAGCACGCCTGGCGGCAGATCGCGAACATGGTCGCCTTCCGCAATACCGTGACGGGCACCTCGGTGACGAACTGGTGGTCTAACGGCAACAACGCGATCGCCTTCGGTCGGGGGAGTGGGGGCTTCGTCGTGATCAACCACGAGGGTGGCGCGATCAGCCAGACGTTCAAGACCTCCCTGCCCGCAGGAAGCTACTGCGACGTCCAGCACGGCGACCCCGGCGCGGGCGGCTCCTGCTCGGGCCCAAGCTACTTCGTCGCCGCTGACGGAACCTTCACCGCTACCGTGGGCGCCGGCGACTCGATCGCCCTGCACGCCGGAGCCCGCACGTAAGTGGATAGCCAACGCCATAGCTAGGGCTTCCGCGGCCTCGATGACTGGCCAACACCGACATGCATTCCGTCTCCACGTGGCGATCGCGATGTGCGTTGAGGGTCGCCCCGACCATTTCGTCGCGGTCGTACGCGCCAAACACGCGAAAGCGCCGGTTTCAGAGGTCTCGAGTGGCATCGGCATCCAACAGCTCGTGCGGGGTGGCTGGCGTGAATGGGTAGTCGGTGTTGTTTGTCTTTTCCAGCTCATACAGATCGGCCGAGGAGGTCACAGTCAATTAGGAAACGCTGAGTCCGGCAGCCTGAACTCGCGAGAGTGCCTGGCGGAAGTTCGACAGATTTGGCGGATCCGCCAGTTCAAGCCGGGCACTCCAAGATCGGCCGCCGACAGTGAACCCTCGTGCCTCCAAGCCCTCTCACTGTGGATCAACGTCTCGCAACACCAACGATCACCGCAACGACGAGTGCCGAAGGTGCCACGTGGAAGGAAGGCGTCGCGGCGCTGGCGGCTCGTTTGCGTACTCCAGCGGGTGGGAGTAGCTCGTCGTGTGCTGCTGTCTCCCCAGCGGCCCTGTCGCTGCGCCCTCCCGGCCGCACCGTTGGCAGCATCTGGCGAGGCGTACGACCGTGCAGACGGGGGTCTCGGCGTCCGGTCAGGACGTGAGCACCGTCACGTCAAGGGCGGGCGTAGCGCGACGCGAGTTGGCGCAGGGTGGCTTCGATGCCGGCGGCGTTCTGCCGAGGAAAGCCGAGCAGCTCGAAGACCTTGCCCTGCATGGCTGGGACGGTGCTGTAATCGAACGTCTCAGTGACGCGCGTAGACGTGAGCGTGAGCGGCGTGAGTTCCCAGCGCCACCGGTGGCCCGCTGGGTGACGCCATTCCACAAGCCGACCGTCCTCGAAGCGCGTCACCGTGCTGGTGATGCGATACGGGATGCCGAACTGCTTCATCGCTACCGAGAATTGTGCGCCCTGGCTGAGCCGCTGCGGCCCCGACACCGTGTCGCGGACGGTGCCCGAGCCGTCCAGCTCACCGTGACGGTGCGGATCAGCCACCAACGCGAAGACGTCGTCGGCCGAAGCCGGCACCTCGACAGTGCGCGCGACTCGGCGCGGCCCTTGCTCAACCTGTTCAACCGTCATGCTCGCCAGCCTAGGTCGTTCCCAACCGCTACTCCCCCGAAACTTCGGGGCCTCGACGACGTGGCGCCGAATCTGCGTCCGTCGAGGTCCCTCGAACGCCTGCTTCGCAGGTGACTGAGCGCGCCTCCTGAGCAAGTGATTCGGACTAGAGCATGCTCGTAGAATCAGGCTTCCCGAGCATTGCGGAGCGGCCGCAGGCGGCGACCATCTATTGGAGCGATCACATAAAAAACGGCAAATACTGGGCGGTGACTGCAGCCCTCACGGTAGTGCTCGGCGTCGCCTTGTTCACTGCTGAATTCGACGCTCTGGGGAACGGGATCCTTTTCGCTGGCTACGGACTAGCAAGCGGACTTACATACAGGTTCCTGCACACCAAAGCACTCCCACCGGCCACCAAAGGCTGAAGATCGAAGAGGCGCATCGTCGGACTCCTCACCGCGGCGACACCGCAAGTTCCGCAATGAGCCTGGATTTGTGACGAGGTGTCAAACAGTGCTGAGATCGCCCAACGCGGCTTTCAGATTCCGGTCGACTCCGTGGGCGAGCATCCGCTGGTAGGTCGCATCGCCATCAGCCGCCACTGAGCGGATGATGTCGAGTTGCCTCTGCACTCGTTGACGGATGAGCTCCAGAACGTCGCTGGCAGTGCCATCCCACTTGTAGGCCCGAAGGAAGGACTCGAGGCGTGCCCGCCGCTCGCCGAACGCAATGAATCCTTCTTCCAGCACGAGCTGTCGAGCGTGGAGCGGGACCCAGGAGAATGCGACCCAGGCAAGGTCCCCGGCGTGCGTGGTCGGGCCGGCCATGTCCCAGTCCACGAAACCCACCAGTCCGTCTTCATTCCAGACCGCGTTGTAGGGCGCCGCATCGTTGTGACCGATGATCAGGCCCGGCTCCCATACTTGGCCTTCGCGCCACATCGAGCCTGCGGGCGGGACAAAGTCGGCGACTGCTGAGTGGTAGCGCCTGAGCCAGTCGCCGACGTCCAGGAGCGCCTCTTCGCTGTGCGTCCAACGCGGCCACGGGCGGACGTTACCGACGGTCGCACCCTCGAGAAAGCTAACGACAGTCCGACCCTGTGCGTCGGTCCCAAGCGGGCGCGGTGCCCCGATAAACCCTTTGTCGGCCAGATGTTGCAAGAGGGCATTCACGGCCGGGGTCCACGTGCCGGGAACGCGGCGCACGGTTCCATCGATGAGAAGCGCGCCGCCATCGAATCCGCCATCCAGCTTTTCACTCACGTCGCCAAGCTTCGCATGACGCTGCAGGCTTCCCAATCCCGCAGAGGGTGCGACGAAAGGGCCTACGAGCTGCACCAGCTCCGCACCGAAGTCGCCACCCTCCGGGACAAGGTGGAGTCCCTCACCCCCGAGGTTGAGTGAGGTAGGGCCGGTTCGGACTCACTTCCAGTGACACTTGCTGGGGCTCCTGCGGACGGTCGCTCACCCAGACCTGGTAGTGGTACTCACCGCGAACACCGTACAAGGTGCAAACCCCCGTTTCGGAGAACGCCGTCGGCGGCCACTGGCAGGTGCCCTCCACCGAGAATCTGAGGCCCGCGCCCGTCGCCATGCGCTCCAAGTCGTGGACGCTAACGGGGGTGTCCGTCACCCACCGCCGGGAGATGCTCGGGCACGGGTTCGTGCTCATACACAGAAACTGTTCGCGGCGAACCATGTCGTTCACCTGCTCCCAGTCGGCGGGGACAGCCAGCTGCGTGGCCTGCTCCACGAGGGCTTCGATGACCCGGTTTTCCAGGGCGAACACGACGAGAAGCGCGGCGACACCCAAGGCCATCAGCCCGGCCGCGACGGCACCCAGAACCTTCACACCATCCCCCAATGCACTCGGCCCCGCCGTGCCTGCAGCGTAGCGCGCAGGATACGCCGTTGTCACTGCTTCGCGGGCCCAAGCTCTCGGGCGGGAGGCACAGCCGACGCGGACGTGCACGGCTCACCCCGCAGGTAGGGGCAGGGCAGCACCGCCCGCTGACCCTCCCCCTTGCGGGCGGGGAGCCGCGGTACCGTCGATGACATGATTACCACCGCTTGACTTCGCCTTCGGCGTTGACGCCGTGCTGATGTGGGCCATCCCCCACGCAACAACATCCGGCCGACTTGTGGTTTGATCAACAACGTGCGCCATTCCGTTTCGAACCGACACCGTCCGAGCCCCGTCGCATGGTTGTCCTTCGCGGTGTGCGGCACGCTCACTGGTTGCGCGGGAGCAGTCCCGGCGTCGGACGCGGTGTCACAAGTGTCGGCGCGCAAGGCAGTCGCTGACGTCTCTCGGGGTCTCTACCGTGCGGGGACGGACGTGATCGATGACTATGCCCGCTGGGCTGACACCGACACCGAGAAATCGACCGTAGTCGAGTTGATCGGCTACGAACCATATCCCGGCGCGATCCACGGCGAACCAGTTGGAGCGCTGCAGTTTCGTGCGACGATACAGCCCACCCCGAACGAAGGGCCGCACGTCGCTTGCTTTGAGTCGCAGTTCGATTTCTGGGGCGTCGCGACCGAGGAGCCCGGCGAATGGAGCGACGACACAGCGGTCGCCCACGACATCGCTTGCCCGCCGGACGCAAAGCGCATCCCCCCTCCGGTCGACACCCGCTTGGTTAACGTTGTTCCCGACGGAGCGGAGGCTCTCGTTGTCGAGGTGCTGACAAACACGCCGTCCGCGGCATCCGCTGACAACATAGTCGCCGAGATCGTCAAGCGCATGCCGCAGCCGACCGGTGAGCGTGAGGTCGCGTTCGATCCCGAGGCGACGGTAGTCGACGGCGACATCGGCTTCGCGATGGGCGATGGGGACGACTGCCTGCTCGTGAAACGAGACGTCGACGGCGTGCAGGTGTTGCAGGTGCCCAAGATTCTGCTTCAGCCCGGAGAGCTCGGGTGCGCAGCCGGCACGGCGCTCCAGCCGGGCGACCAGCTACGGTCCCCCCACTGACCCAAAATCTGGGCGCTCGGCAATCGGCCCGATTGGCCGCGGATCCGTCGCGCAGGAGGTTCCCCATAGGGGGCGACAGCGGCCGTTCATTCCCTGGAGCGGCGTTCAGCCCGAGGGCGGCGGGACCGAGGCGCCGCCGCGCAGCGTCACCCGGAGGTTCAGCTCGTCGCCGGCCTGGAGCTGGCGGCTGGTGAGCGGGTTGAGGAAGCCGAGGTCGTCGTCCGTGATGCCGAAGCGGGTGGCGATGTCGTTGAGCGTGTCGCCGGCGACCGCTCGGTAGGAGAGCGGGGCACCATCGGTTGTAGCGGTGGCACCGCCGGCGCCGAACCGGACGCCGGTATCGACGGCGAGCAGCCCGGGGCGGGTGTCCGGCACGTCCCAGGTGATCGTGCCGACCGCCCGGGGAGTAAGCACGCAGCCGTCAGGATCGGTCGTGGTCGGATCGGTCTCCGTGATGACGGCGGTCAAGTAGTAGCTGGGGTCGCCCCGGGACAAGTCCCTGGGGCCCATGCTCAGCCCAGGCTGATCGGCGTCCGTGGAGAGGTTGCCGAACGAGAAGCTGTGCATGTCGGCCAGGCAGATCGTGGTCTCCGACCAGGGGCTGAAGGATAGTTGCAAGCCTCCGGGGACGTCCGAGTGGAAGTCCTTCAGTGCGACGTCGAATCCGCCCCCACCCGCCGTGACGACGACGGTTCCGGAGATGGTGTTGTCTCCCGAGGCCGACGTGAGCTCGGCCGTGCCGATGACACCGTCGGGGATGACAACGTCGGCCGCACGGTCGGGCGGGGCCGGCGCATCCGTGTGGACGGCCGTGTCGACCGCTGGAGTCTCAGTTGGCGAGCAAGCCACCAGTCCGAACACCAGAGCGATGCTCCCCAGAACGGATGTCGCCAGTCGTGGCACCAGGTCCTCTCCCCGCCGAGCCCAGTATGGCAGTCGGCCGCATCGCCGGTCCAGCCGCGGGCCCGACGGACAAGGTGGCTCGTCCGAAGTCGCTACCGCACGCACCGATCGCTCTGTCTGAATCGGCACTGCGAAAGCTCAGACCAACCGTTCAAAGTTTCCCGAGGTTTTGACGCTCAGGTCTCGACGGGCTCCGGTTCAGGGCTGGGGGTCTGGGCTGGCGTCTGTGAGCGACCAGGCCGTGACGGAGACTTCGCCGCCAGCGACGATGTCGAGGGTGCTGGGCCAGGAACCGCGAACCAGGCCTGGGTAGAGCGCTGCGTAGAGCGTGTATGTCGTGGGGACATCCGCTGTGGCCATGGCGCCCCAGCCGAGTCGGGCGATGGCGTAGCCGTCGGCCGGAACCACGATGGGCACGGGGCCCTCGTCGGTGGTCATGAACGTTCCGCCGGGCACGAGGGTGACGTCGAGGGCCGACCCGCTCTCGTCCGCGAAGGCGAGGTCGGGGTAGCCGCTGAGGGTGCACGGGGAGTCGGTGAAGTTCATCGCCTGGATCGACAAGGTGCGGTGCCCCATGGCCGCGTCCGAGTCTCCGAGTAGCAGCGCCGCCTGGTCGGGCGTGCACCAGTCGGCGGCGGGCTCGGCCGCCGCCGGTGCGATGGTGGGCGGCGGCGTGACCGGGACATCCGGGTCGGGTACGGAGCCGAGGGTGTGCCCATTGGCGCGGGCGTTCTCCGCCGCCGCATCGAGCCGCGCGGCCCGGCTCCCCGTAACGGCCGCCAAACCGGAAAGGATCACGGCGACGACGACGATGCTGCCAAGAACTGCGAGCGGGCGCGTGCGCAACGGGCCGGTTGCGGCCGACGCCGGGACGGCATCCGCGCCCGGCTGAGCCGGGTGGGCCGGTTGGGCGCGCACCCGGGCGCGGCGCATGGCGAACAGGGCCGGCAACCACCCCCAGGCGATCCCCCAGTACCCGCTGAGGAGAACGGACTCACCGGCCGGGTCGAGCACGAATGCGGCGCGGGACGGCGGGAATGCCGCAACGATCGCGCTGATCACCCACGGGAGGGTGGCGAGGAAGCCGGTCAGAACGGCCACAAACCAGAGGGCGAAGAACCGGGCTGTGCGCGATCCGTCGGTCCGGTCGACGATGAGGCGCGCCAGGAACAGGTAAACCACGAAGACGACGGCGGCCGAGGCAAGGGGGGCGAGAGCGATCCACGGCCAGGACCAGAACCAGACGCTGCGCGTGATCGTTTCTGGCAGGAGGTGCTTCACGAAGGCGTTGGGGACCAGAGCGAACCAAGTCAGGAAGCCGAATCCGCCGGCGCACACGACCCACCACGCGGCGGCGACGGCGGCCGGAATCCAGGGAAATGGGCTGTGGCCGGGCCTTGTCATCCCCAGAGACTACTTCACCGCCGGGCAGGCATCGCACGCAGTTACGGGCACATTGGGAATACCGGGTCCGACGAGCCAAGTGGTTCGGTCAACAAGGCAGCTTGCCGCGTTCGGGATCCTTCGCTGGAGGCGGGTCCCTATGCTGAGGCCATGCAGGTTGAACTGTCACGATTCCGCGTCAAGCCCAACTGTTCCGGCATTGTCGAGGAATGGATCGCCTTCCTCAACGACGACATGCGCGACGTACTCGTGACTCTGGAAGGAGAGCGGATGTACGTTGAATCCATCTTCACCGAGTGCATCGAGGGTGTCGACTACATGTACTGGTACACCGTCCAGGGCAAAGACGGCGACGCCGTCGAAAACTCCGAGCACTGGCTCGACAAAAAGCACATCGAATACTGGCAAGCCTGCATCGACAAGTTATACCCCGCCGTTGACCTGCCGAGCCGCGTCACAATGATCCCCGATCGCGTCCGACAACTCATGAGATAACCAACAGCCCGCGGATGTTTCTGCATCCGAGCAATATCTTGAAGTAACCGAACGATCGGAACCGTCATGGACACTGAAGCCGCATTCGCAGTCGTGCTCGCGTCGGTCGTTGCCGTCGTCTACGTCGCGGCAATTGCCTACGCAATGATGCAGATTGCCCGAACCAACGACCTGTCAGGCCTGGAGAGAGTCGTCTGGATAGCCGGCGTAGTGTTCGCCCCTCTGCTCGGTGCGCTCGTCTGGTTTTTCGCTGGGCCACACCCATTCGGCTTTCGACTGACACGCCAGGTTCGATAGACCTCGACAGTCATCCGCGCGGGCAGTGAGGGTTCCCTTGCGGTCCCTGGTCTTGATCAGCAACCGCTCCCCCGTTTCGCGCAAGACGCGTGCCGGGAAACGTCCGTCTTACGGTTGCGCTGCAGGGCTGTCAACACCGCACCCGAACCATGCAGGTCTACCTGTGCCCTGTTCCCACTTCCGGCGTTGTCGGGCCTGGGCGACTTGACTATGACTTACAGACCCGCAGTGACCGCCTTGATGGGGACATGAAGCCCGCCCACCAGATACGCTGCTGGCAACAGCAATCAGCAGCGGCCGGCGGGAATGGTGGCCGGAGGTTCTGTCAACGGGGGACAGCGTGAAGAAGATTCTTGGTGCGATTTTGATTGGCATTGTCGTCCTTGCTGTCGCCGCTTCCATCATTGTCAGGACCTTCGAAGACAGGATCACCGAGGAACTCGTTGCGCAGGTGTCACGACTGGCGATTCCTGCGGACTGGAAGGTGCTGGACGACATTGTCCGACGCGAGCAATTCCTGTGTGTGAGTACCAACCCATGTCCAAGCATTTCCCGGAGGTGGGAAGCGCAAGCGGACTCGGTGGTGACCGCCAAAGACCTGGAGCAGATCGCTGCTGCGGCGGACGTGACCCTGACCGTGGATCGGCCGTGTCAACGGCCAGCGAACAACTTCGGGCGCGCCATCCTGTGCACCGGGCTTGGCGTTGCGGACGGCTATGACTATCAGTTGTCGCTAAGCAGTGCTGCCCCTGGGGAGCCCCTGCAGGTATCGCTGTATGTGAGCCCAGTCACAATCCCATAGCCGTGGGGCCACTCTGGTCTGAGATCGCTGCTGCTCGATCTCGTGCGGAATCTCCCCACTTTCGTAATGTTTCCCGCATCCCACAAGTGGGGGTTACTCGCGCGGGCAGTGACCTGTAGCCTGAGACGGATTTGGCGCAAAAATCAGGCCAGATCAGCCTATTCGTCTTTCTTAGACGACCGGCTTCAGCCACAATCTGGGGGTATTTCTGTGAGCCGAAGAACAACGCTCTTTCTTTCAGTGGCGGCGGCCATAACGACGCTGATCGCATCTATCGTCATCGTGCCGGCCGCCTTGGCTGTCGACCCGTTGTCAAATCCTTGCGGGGACGTCGAAACCGTTTTTGCTCGGGGATCCGGTCAGGCAGTAGGTGATCCTGAATCTGAGCGTTTCTTTGCCCAGTTGGAATTTGTCAAGGTGAATGAGGCCAGCGTGAGTTTAGGCGGCTAGTTGTGGCTGGCTTTCTTGCTCTTTGGCGGGCTGGT
>NZ_PJJV01000030.1:0-9961 GCF_002929655.1 Cryobacterium sp. M23 | reverse complement strand
GGAAGCGGCGTGCGGCCGTTAAGGCGCTCCGCAACACCCACGGATGAAGCAGGAGAGCCAAAATCTCCGTCGAATTCGTTCGGACCCACTCATCTGGGTGCCGGGACCGCACCAACGACCCCACCGGGGACGCAGTGGGGACGCCGCCCGCGGGCGGCGTCCCCACCTTTCTCCGTCAGGTGCTGCAGCGTGGCTACTTCACAGCGAGGCTGCCCTTGAACTGGAGCCCCGTCGAGCCGGAGCCGCCGCCCCTGGTCGTGCCGTTGACCGCGGAGGTGGTCTCGCCGAACGTCATCGTCGTGTGGGCGATGGCATCGGCCATCTGCTCCAGCACCTCCGCATTGATGTTCGTGATGTCGTCGCATGCGGCGTGGTAGCAGGCATCGTACGGTGCGCCGGCGACGCCGCCGTAGGTGACCGCCTCGGCCTCCGTCATCAGGTCTTCAGCACCGGTGAAGAGCCCGCCGGCGGGAATGCCGTTCTCGATGAACCCGAAGTAGTCGGACCGACCGTCGAACTCGGTGGGTTCTACGGCCAGCCCCTGCGAGGCGAAGTAGTCCAGGAAGACCTTCTCGACCAGCGCCGACCCGTTCGGGCCGGTGGTGCCGAAGGACGAGCCGTCACCGTCGTAGACGAAGCGCACAAAGTTCGGCGACGCGACCATGTCGAAGTTCAGGTTGACGGCATGCGCCTTGATCTGGCGTTTCGTCAGCTGCGACACGTAGTACTCGGAACCGACCAGTCCATCCTCCTCGCTGCCCCAAAACGCGAACCGCACCCGGTTGGTGGGTGCGTTGCCGGAGGCGGCGAGCTGGATGGCGGTTTCCAGGATGGCGGCGCTGCCGCTGCCGTTGTCGTTGATTCCCGCGCCCTCGGCGACGGAGTCGAGGTGCGCTCCGGCCACGACCGTGCGATCCGCGCGACCGGCCGAATCGGCCAGGATGTTGAAGGATTCAGTGACGGTGACCTCAGCATCCACGGCCAGCCGCACGGTCGGGGCAGGCTGCCCGGCCAGAGCCGCGCCGAGCGCGAAGGTCGTTCCGATGACCGGAACGGCGGTCTGCGGGGCGTCCAGAGTGCCGTTGACGATACCGAGGCGGTCATCGGCGTTGCCCTGGTTGAAGATGATCACGCCGGCGGCGCCGGCCGCGATCGCATTGTCGGCCTTGACCCGGAAGGTGCAGGTGCCGCGTTGGATCAGGGCGACGTTCCCGGCCGTGAAGCCCGCGAAGTCCGCGGCTTCACAGCCGCTGGTCGAGGCCCGGTCGCCGACCAGGTTGATGTCGACCGCCTGTACCGCCGCCGAGACCGTGCCGGAGCCGGAGTAGCTCATCGTGGCAAAGTCGGTGCCGCCGGCGTAGGTGGTGGGGGTGGGCGTGAACTGCGCGAACGACTCCGCGTTCAGCACGAACTGCTCATAGGAGTAGGCCTGACGGATCGGCGTGTAGCCCGCGGCCTTGAGCCGCTCTTCGACGTAGACGGCGGATGCCTCGTACCCCGGCGTGCCGGACGCACGCGTGCCGCCGTTGGCGTCCGCGATCTCCTGGAGCTTCTCCAGGTGGTCGATGATTCCGGCTGCCGTAACGGCTTCGCGCAGCGCACCGGTGTCCGTTCCGTTATCGGCGTAGGCGGGTAGCCCGACGCTGACCGACAGGGCCACGGCCGTGCCGATGGCGGCGAGACGAATATTCCGATTCTGTTTCATGAGGGTCCCTCAGACTGGATCGAACGTGGGCCGGTCGTCCTTGAGCGGCCCTGCAGCGACGCTAGCGTATCCCCCAGTCGCGGGGCAAGGGCAGGTCCCCAGCCCCGCTGCGGGTGCACGGCTTAGGCTGTGGGTCGTGAACGATATCCTCAGCTGGATCCTGGATACGGTTTCCAGCGTGGATCCGGTGCTGCGCACCCTCCTAGCCGGACTCGGCATGCTGCTGGAGACATCCGTTCTCGTCGGCCTGGTCGTGCCGGGCGATTCCATCGTGATCGTGGCGAGCACCGCGGTGAGCAACACGGCCGAGTTCCTGGGGCTCGTCGCCGCGGTGATCGTCGGAGCCCTGATCGGCGAGAGCATCGGCTTCGCGCTCGGCCGCCACTTCGGGCCGTGGATCCGGATGAGCCGCCTCGGGCGCCGGCTCGGGGAACGCAACTGGGCCCGGGCCGAGATCTACCTGGCACGGCGCGGCGGCATCGCCGTGTTCCTGTCGCGGTTCCTGCCCGTGCTGCACTCGCTGATCCCGCTGACCGTGGGGATGAGCCCGATGCCCTATCGCACCTTCATGAAGTGGACCGTGCCGGCCTGCGTGATCTGGGCGGTGGCCTACGTGTCGATCGGTTCGGCCGCCGCCGAAGGCTACCGCGAGCTCTCCGACCGGCTCCACTTCGCCGGATACCTCTTCGTCGGCGCGATCGCGGTCTTCGTGCTGCTCGTGTTCCTGGTCAAACGCTGGCTGCACCGCCGCGAGGAGCGACACATGGAACAGCCGGAGCCTCCGGTCGTCTGACCGCACGCTCGGTCGGGCGACCCCTCGTTCGGCTGTCAGGTTCAGCGGGCAGGTCCGGGCACGACGACCCTCGCGGTGATCAGGTCGTCCGGCACCTGCGTGTGTGAGATGAGCAGCACCGCACGGCCGTCCTCCGCCGCCGTGCCCAGGATGTCCCGCACGAGCACGTTGCCCTGCGCCTCATCGACGTTGGCAGTGGGTTCGTCGACAATGAGCACCGGGAAATCCGCCAGCAACGCCCGCGCCAGCGCGATGCGCTGGGCCTGACCGCCGGAGACCAGGGCACCCCGCTCGCCGACCCGGGCGTCGAGGCCCCCACGCTTGGCGGCCCACTCCCCCAGTCCGACCCGGGCGAGCACGGCCTCGAGGTCGTCGTCGGTGGCCGTCGTGCGGGCGAAGAGCAGGTTTTGACGGATGCTGTCGTCGAAGAGCCAGGGACGCTGTTCGCACAGTCCCACCCGGCGGCGCACCTCGGCCGGGGCCAGCGTGCGCGCCTCGACGCCGTCGAGCCGGTACGAGCCCGTGTAGTCGAGGAAGCGCACCAGGGTCTGGGCCAGGGTGGTCTTGCCGGCGCCGCTCGGCCCTGCCAGGTGCACGCGGTCCCCCGGCGCCAGGCGCAGGGTGATGCCCGTGACCGCCGGGGTAACGGAACCGGGCCAGCGGGCACCCACGTCGGTGAGTTCGAGCACCGGGTGGGCGCTGACGCTCGTGGTGGTCATCGCATCCGCCGGCGCATCCGTCGGCTCGGTTACCGACTCCGCCGGGATCTCCGCGGGGACGCTGGTCGGCACCGCCGTCGCCACCCGCGCGGCGCTGGAGCGCACCTGGCGCCAGACGCCGAGCGCGAGCGGGATCATTCCGAACACCTCGAACACCGCCATGGGCACGAGCACGACCACGACGAAGCCCGGTCCGCTGAGGCCAGCCGGCCCGGAGAGGGCCGGAATGCCGACCCGGAGCGCGGCGACCGTCGCCAGACCCGCGAACAGTGACAGCACGGCTCCCTGCACGCCCACGCCCAGCGACCGGCGCAGGGAGGCCCGGCGCAGCCGGTCGTCGGCCGCCGCAAGGGTGGCCAGGCGGGCATCGAGGGCCCCGAAGGCGCTCAGCACGTCGAGGTTCTCCACCATCTCGAGCACCTCGCCGGCGAGGGCTCCGCGGAGGGGTGCAAGCTGGCGCTCCGACCGGGCGGACAGCGCGCTGGAGGTGACGGTGGCGAGCAGACCGGCAACGAGGAGCGTCAGCGCCAGCGTGACACCGGCGGCGGGGAGAACCAGCCAGACCCCGACCACGCTCACGCTCAAGAGGATCCCCGCCGTGGCCAGAGGCTGCACCACCCGGAGCGGGAAGTCCTGCAGGTCGTCGACGTCGCGCATGAGGCGACTGAGCAGGTCGCCGCGGCTCGTGCCTCCGAGGCCGGCCGGGGAGAGCGGCAGGATCCGGGAGAAGATGCCCACGCGCAGGTCAGCCAGCTGGCGGAATGCGGCGTCGTGGCTGGCCAGACGCTCGAGGTAGCGGAACGCAGACCGGCCGAGGGCGAACGCACGCACCCCGACGACCGCCATCGAGAGGAACATGACCGGCGGTTGCTCGGCGGCTCGGGTGATCAGCCACGCCGACGACGCCAGGAGGGCCACCGCGAAGACCGCGCTCAGCACGCCCGCGGCCAGGCCGGGGGCGAACCGGCGGGCAGGCGGCTGGGCCAGGCGCAGCACGGCGCGCACCTCGGCCCGGCCGGTCGGCCGGGGGCCGGCGATTCTGCTCGCGCTCCCGCTCGCGCTGGGTCGGGAATCAGACATGGGCCACCTCGTTCAGGGCAACGATCTGGTCGGCGGCGTCCCGCAGGGCAGGCCGGTGGCTGACCACGATCACGATCCGCCCCTCGGTCGTGAGCCGGCGCAGGCCGGCGACGAGGGAAGCCTCCGCTGCCTCGTCCAGCGCGGAACTGGGCTCGTCGAGAACGACCACGGCGCAGTCGTGGCTCTCGGCGCGGTAGATGGCGCGGGCCGCTGCGACCCGCTGGGCCTGTCCGCCGGAGAGTCCCTCGCCGGCGATGCCGAGCATGGTGGCCGGCTCCAGATCGCCCGCTCCGGCGCACTCCAGCGACCGGGCCACGGTGTCCCGATCTACGGACGCGTCACCGAGCGCGAGATTGTCGGCGATCGTTCCCTGGAACAGTCCCGGCCGTTGCCCGGCCCACGCCAGCCACGGGCGCGGTGTGCCCGGGGTCTGCTCCGCACCGTTCAGCAGGATCCGCCCGTCGAAGGGGACGAATCCCTGCAGGGCGGCCACCAGCGTGGACTTTCCAGCGCCGCTCGGACCCACGACCACGGTGAGTTCGCCGGGTCGGAACACGGCGTTGAAATCGCGCACGGGGGCATTCGTGCCCCGCCGGATCGTGACGTGCTCGAACCGGAGCATGCCGGTATCCGCGGGGCCTGCTCCGGTGCGCGCGCCAGACGGGGCAGTCGAGGCAGCCGGGGTCGCCGCGGCCCGGGGCCCGGCATCGTCGTCGAGAATGGCGAAGACCTCCTCGGCCGCCGCCAGACCGTCGGCCGCGGCGTGGAACTGGGCGCCGACCTGCCGCACGGGGAGAAAAGCCTCCGGGGCCAGCAGCAGCACGAACAGGCCGACGCCGAGTGCGAGGCTTCCGTCAACCAGGCGCAGCCCGATGGAGACGGCAACAAGGGCCACCGACAGGCTGGCCGCCAGTTCGAGCACGAACCCGCTGAGGAAGGAGACCCGCAGCACCTTCATGGTGCGGCCGCGGTAGTCCTCGGTGATGGTGCGCACCCGGGCGAACTGGCGTCGCTCCCGACCGTAGATTTTGAGCGTGCCGAGCCCGCCGACGAGGTCGAGGAACCCCGTCGACAGCCGCTGCAGGGACTCCCACTGCTGCCGCTGCACGGACTGGGTGGCCTGGCCGATCAGCACCATGAAGACGGGGATGAATGGCAGCACTGCGATGACTGTGATGCCGCTGGGCAGGTCCTGCCAGAGCATCACCAAGATCAGCAGGGGCGTGCTGATCGCCGCCAGCAAGAGCTGGGGCAGGTAGCGGGCGAAGTAGTTGTCCAGCGCGTCCAGCCCCTGGGTGGCCAGGGTGGAGACGCCCACACTGGCCCGGCCGCTGAGCCAATCCGGGCCGCGCTCGGCGACGCGGTCGAGAACCTGGCGGCGCAGCTGGCTCTTGACTTGGGCTGCTCCGCGGGTGGCGGCCACCTCGAGGAGCCACACCAGCGCGGCCCGCACCACGATCACGCCCGCAAGGGCGGCCGTGGTGAAGGCCAGCGAATCCTGAGAGGCCCCCGTCAACGCGAGGGTGATGCTCTGGCTCAGCAGCCAGGAGAACGCGATGACCGTGACAGTCTGCGCCAGTCCGAGCAGGGCACCCACCGACAGGAACCACCGGGCGGCGGACGCGTAGCGGAGGAGCCGAGGATCGAAGGGGCGCATTCCGTTTAGTGTACGGCGGACTCTACGTGGGCCGAGACGGTCGTGCGGCTGACCCGCTTGCGCAGAACCCAGTAGGTCCAGCCCTGGTACAAGAAGATGACGGGCATGGCGAACAGGGCGGTCCAGCTCATCACCTGCAGTGTGTACGGCGTCGAGGAGGCGTTCTCGATGGTCAGGCTGTTGGCTGCATCGTTGCTCGCCGGCATCACGTCGGGGAACAGGGACGCGAAGAGCGTCAGCACCGCGAGGGCGATCGTCGCGGCCATCAGCGTGAAGGCCCAGCCTTCGGCGCCCCGCAGGTTCGCCAGGAACGCCCCGATCAGGGCAACCGCGGCGAGGGCGGCGAAGGCACCGGTGGCCAGGCTGCCGAAGGCGAGGGTGGTCCAGACCAGGAACGAGGCGGCCACCACGATGGTGGCCACCCCGGCCTTGACGGCTAGCCTCTGAGCGCGCTGACGGATGTCCCCCTCGGTCTTCAGGGAGATGAAGACCACGCCGTGGGTGAAGAACAGGAGCAGCGTGGTGAGCCCGCCGAGGAGGGCGTAGGGATTGAGCAGGTCGAAGAAGGAGCCGATGTAGTTGTGGTTGGCGTCCAGTGCCACGCCCCGCACGATGTTGGAGAAGGCGACGCCCCAGAGCAGGGCGGGAACGGCAGACCCGATCACGATCATGAGGTCGAAGCGTTTCTTCCAGGTTGCTTCCGGGCGTTGGTGCCGGTACTCGAATGACACCCCGCGCAGGATGAGGGCGAGAAGGATCACCAGCAGGGCCAGGTAGAACCCGCTGAACAGGGTGGCGTACCACTCCGGGAAGGCGGCGAAGAGTGCTGCGCCGGCCACGATCAGCCAGGTTTCGTTGAGGTCCCAGACCGGCCCGATGGTGTTGATGATGACCCGGCGGTCGAGATCGTCCGTGCCCAGGAAGGGCAGCGACATGCCGACGCCGAAGTCGAAGCCGTCGAGCACGAAGTAGCCGATGAAGAGCGCGGCGATGATCCAGAACCAGAGAATGTTGAGATCCATCATGCGCTCCTAGTAGACCGTGACCTGTGGCTTGACCTTGCCGGAAACCGGGTCGGGTTCCGCCGGCGGGGCAGGTCCCTTCCGCACGGCCTGCAGGATCAGTTTGAATTCGACGACCGCGAGGGCACCGTAGATCAGCGTGAAGGCGATCAGCGAGATCAGGATCTCGAGGCCGCTGACGTTGGGTGATACGCCGTCCTGTGTGCGCAGGAGCCCGAACACGAGCCAGGGCTGCCGCCCCATCTCGGTGAAGATCCAGCCGACGCTCATGGCGAGCAGCGAGAAGGGGAAGCTCCAAATGGCGATCTTCCAGACCCAGGTGGCCTGCGGGCTGCGCCCGCCGCGGGTGAGCCAGAGGCCGACGACAGCAACCAGGATATGGGCGATGCCGAGACCGATCATCCAGCGGAAGGCCCAGTAGGTGATCCAGATGGTCGGGGTGTAGTCGCCGGGGCCGTACAGGCTCACATACTGCGCCTGCAGGTTGTCGATGCCTTCGACCGTGCCGTTGAGGGTGTGGGTCGACAGGAACGACAGCAGGTACGGGATGCGGATCGAGAACAGTTCGCTCACGCCGTCGGGAGTACCGAGGGTGAAGATCGAGAAGGATGCGTCGGCGCCCGTCGACGTCTTGTACATCGCCTCGGCGGCGGCCATCTTCATGGGCTGGGCGGCCGTCATGGCGAGGCTCAGCGAGTCGCCGAAGAAGGTGGTGACCGCACCGGAGACAACCATCATCCACATGCCCAACTTGAGTGCGGGACGCATGGATTCCTCGTGCTGCTTGCGCAGCAGGTGCCAGGCGGCCACCGAGATTACGAGGCCTGACGACACCATGAAGCAGGCGAAGATCGTGTGCGGGAAGGAGGCCAGGGCGATCGGGTTGGTCAAAAGCTCGCCAATACTGGTGAGCTCGGCCCGGCCGCGCTCCTCGTTGATGCGGAACGCGATCGGGTTCTGCATGAACGCGTTCGCCGCGAGGATGAAGTAGGCCGAGGCGATCGAACCGGCCGTGGTCAGCCAGATGGTGGCGAGGTGCAGGCCGCGGGGCAGCTTGTCCCAGCCAAAGATCCACAGTCCGATGAACGTGGCCTCCAGGAAGAATGCGGTGATGCCCTCGAAGGCGAGTGGGGCGCCGAAGACGTCACCGACGAAGCGGGAGTAGTCCGACCAGTTCATTCCGAACTGGAACTCCTGCACGATTCCGGTAACGACGCCCATGGCGAAGTTGATCAGGAAGATCTTGCCGAAGAAGTGGGTCAGCTCGAGGTACTTGGCCTTGTCGGTGCGCACCCAGGCGGTCTGGAAGAGCGCGACTGTGAACGCCAACCCGATTGTGAGCGGTACGAAGAGGAAGTGATAGACGGTGGTAAGACCGAATTGCCATCTCGACAGGAGTAACGGGTCCAGCCACTCGTTCATGCGCCCTCCAGCGGCTTCGGGTTTTCTACACTGCGTAGAACATTACTATTCTACGAGACGTAGAAGAGTTGATTGCCGCCCGCTAGACTCCCCAATATGGGGAGTTTGGGAGAGCTGGAACGACTGCTGATGGATGTTTTGTGGGAAGCCGAGGAGTCTCTGCCTGCCAACGATCTCCGGGATCGACTACTCACCCCGACGACCGCCACCGCTAGGCGCAAACCACTCGCCACCACGACCGTGCTCACGGTGCTCTCCCGCCTCGAGACCAAGGGCTTCGTCACCCGCGACCGAGACACCCGGCCGCACCGCTACCGGGCCGTGGCGACCCGGGCGGAACATACCGCGGAGCTGATGCACGAGGTGCTCGGCTCTGCTCCCGACCGGCAGGCGGCCCTCGCCCGGTTCATCGGGGATGTCACCCCGCAGGAGGCCGACGTTTTGCGCCTGCTCCTCGGCACCGTACCTCTCGTTCGCGAGTGACCGGCATCCAGTCCCCGCTCCAGTCCCTGCTCCAGTCAGCACGCGTCAGAGCGGCCGAGTCGTGTTCGTCACGGCCGTAGCGCTCATGATCGTGGCCGTGCTGCTCGCCGGTCCGGTCCCGATCTGGCTTGCCACCGCCGGCTGGCCGGCCCGTTCCCCCGCGGTCGCCCTGGTGTTGTGGCAGGCCATCGCCCTGGCCGGCGGGCTCTCGATGATCGGCTCGCTGCTCAGCTTCGGGTTGATCCCGTTCGGCGAGAACCTGTTCGAGGGCATCCGCTCGCTGGCGGGCCATCTCGTCACCGGCACATTGCCGGCCGGCACGTCGTTCGGCTCGGTACTCCTGCTGTGCGCGGCGCTGATCCTCGGCAGCCATCTGCTGCTCAACCTCGCCGCGACCTTCTCCCGCGCGGGGCGCCAGCACCGCAGGCACCGGCACCTGATCGGACTGCTCAGCGACCCTCTGCCGAGCCATTCCGGCACCCGTGTGATCGAACACGACGCGCCGGTCGCGTACTGCCTGCCTGGCGCGACCCGGTCGGCGACCGTGCTTTCCCGCGGCCTTCTGCAATTGCTGAATGCCGACCAATTGCGCGCGGTGATCGCACACGAGCGCGCCCACCTGTTGCAGCAGCACCACCTCGTGCTGCTCGCCTTCAAGTCCTGGCACAGCGCATTGCCGTGGTTCCCGATCGCGAACCGCGCCGAGAACGCGGTCGCCCTGCTGGTCGAGATGCTCGCCGACGACCAGGCCCGGCGGGTGGTCGACGACCGCACGTTGGCCACCGCGATCGCACTGGTCGGGTCGGCACACCAGGTGGACCCGCTGGGAACGGATGTCGAACTCGCCGACGGCCCGGACCATCCGTTCGACCTGGTGACACCCCGCGTTCGCCGCCTGATCACCCCGCCGGCGCCGCTGACGCCCTCCGCCGTGCTTTTCGTTGCAGCCGGCGCCGCCGCACTCCTGCTGCTGCCGACGCTGCTCCTGTCCCTCGCCTGAGCCCGGGCCTACCTGAGCACGCGCCTGCCTGAGCACGCGCCTGCCCCAGCCCCTGCCCCAGCCCCAGCCCCAGCCCCAGC
>NZ_PJJV01000026.1:0-5926 GCF_002929655.1 Cryobacterium sp. M23 | reverse complement strand
AGCCGCGCGCAGCCGCACGCAGCCGCACCCAGCCCCGCCGCACCCAGCTGCGCCGCGCCCAACCCAACCGAACCCAACCCAGCCCCGCCGCACCCAGCTCCTCGCCGACCGGGAAGGCCGACGGCATCCGCTACCTGAGGCGGCTGAAGGACTCCACCTTGCGCACGTCCCCGGCGATCAGAATGACGTCGTCGGCCTCCAACGTCGTGTCAAGGGTCGTGTAGCTCCAGCCTTTGCCGGGGCGGTTGAATGCCGTGACGGTGATCCCGTGGATGGTGCGCACGCTCGATTTTCCGAGCGGCACGCCGATGATCTCCTGCGGCGGGTTCGTCTTCACGAGGGCGAAGTTCTCGTCGATCTCGATGTAGTCCTGCATCACCCCGCGCACGAGGTGGGCCACCCTTTTGCCCATGTCCTTCTCGGGGTAGATGACGTGCTTGACGCCGATCTGGCGCAGGATCTCACCGTGTGGGTCGCTGACCGCCTTGGCCCAGATATTCGGGATGCCCAGCTTGAGCAACAGGCTCGCGGTGAGGATGTTCGCCTGGATATCGCCGCCGATCGCGACGACCGCGCTGCTGAAGTCCGGCACCGAGAGTTGGCGGAGCGTCTCCTCTTTGGTCGAGTCGGCGCGCACGACGTGGGTGAGCAGGCCGTTGTGCGCCTGCACGATCTCCTCGTCTCCGTCGATGCCGAGCACCTCGCTGCCGCTGGCCATCAGCTCGAGTGCAAGGGCGCTGCCGAACCGACCCAGGCCGATCACGACGATCGCATCCTCTTCGGCCATACGCGCAGGCTGCTGGTGCCCGAACAGGGAAAATTTAGCCAATGATGGGCCTCTCTTTCGGTAATTCATACCCGGTGGGGCGGTCCCGCAGGGCGAGCGCCGAGGCGAAGGCGATGGGACCCAGACGACCGATGAACATGAGCAGCATCAGGATGATATGACCGGCCGGGGGCAGACCCGCGGTGATCCCGGTGGAGAGCCCCACCGTGCCGAACGCGGAGATCGCTTCGAACAGAAGGGCATCGAGGCCGATATCGGTGATCAGCATCAGGGCGACCGTGGAGACCGTGATCACCGCAACCGCCAGGAGCACGATGGTGATCGCCTGACGGTGCACGGCCCGGGAGAGGCGCTTGCCGAAGACGTTCACGGCCACCTCGCCACGGATTTCGGTCAACAGGATGAAGAACAGCACAGCGAAGGTGGTGATCTTGATGCCGCCGGCGGTGCCGGCCGGGCCTCCGCCGATCAGCATGAGCACGTCCATGCCGAGCAGGCTCGCGGAATCCATCGCCCCGATGTCGAGGCTGTTGAACCCGGCCGTGCGCGTCTGCACCGATTGGAAGAATCCCACCAGGAGTTTGCTCGGCCAGTCCAGCGGTCCGAGCGTGCCCGGGTTGTTCCACTCCACGCCGGTGATGTAGACGGTGCCCGCGACCAGAAGTGTGATCGTTCCGGCCAGCACGATGCGGGTGTTCATCGACCACTTCAGCGGGTTCCGGAGGTGCTTGCGCAGCTGCATGATCACCGGGAAGCCCAGGCCGCCGAGGATCACGGCGGCGGCGATGGGCAGGCAGATGAACGGGTCCGTCGCATAGGAGATGAGGTTGTCGCTGAACAGGGCGAAGCCCGCGTTGTTGAACGAGGACACGGAGTGGAACACGCCGAGCCAGATGGCCCGGCCCGGCGCTTCGCCGTACCCGATCCAAAACCGCAGGCTCAGCAGCACCGCCACGATGAACTCCACGATCAGGGAGATGCGCACGACGCCGAGAACCAGCCCGCGGACATCCTCGAGCCCGAAGCTCTTGACCTCGGCGGCCGCCGTCATGCGGGACCGAAGGGACATCTTGCGGATCACGGCGAGCCCGATGACCGAGGCGAACGTCATGATCCCGAAGCCGCCGACCTGGATCAGGGCCAGGATGATGACCTGGCCGAACGGCGTCCAGAACGTCGCGGTATCGACGACGGTCAGCCCGGTCACGCAAACGGCCGACGTGGCCGTGAAAGCCGCGATCAGGAACGGGGTGCCGCCGGGGCCGGGCGTCGCGATCGGGATCATCAGCAGCACCGTGCCGATCAGGATGGCGGCGGCGAATCCGGCGACCACGACTTGCGCCGGATGCAGCCGGGCGCGCGGCACGCGCGGACCGCTTCTTCGGAGAGACAAGGATGGCACCCGCTCACTATACGGTTCACGGGCATCCGTCGTCTGTTCCGGTTTCGACACGGCACCCCCCCCTATCGGTGACTGCCGCACTCACGCAAAATCCGAGATAATCTGTGTACACCGGCGAGGGGGAACCAAGGGTGAGATTCAACGGGGGTGTGCGTATGCACACGCACGCATTGCGGCCTCACGGCCGGTTGCTGATGCAGTCGGGGCTTTCCGTCCTGGCCCTTGTCGCACCCATCTCCGCCGTGCTCTTCTGGCTCAGCATCCCCAACGGCACCTGGCGTCCGGTTGCCATCGCCCAGGTTGTGCTCCTGAGCATCTGCGGCCTTGCCTATCTCGCCTACACTCGCACCATCATCCGTGTCGATGCCGAGGGCATCTCGGAGCGCGGCTTCATGGGCCTGGTCAAGGACTTCTCCGCGGACGAGATCGGCAGCGTCGTGCTGCTCGACCTCTACCGGAGCGGGGCGCTCGACACGCAGCCGCAGCTCTTCGTCACCGGCACCGACGGCCGACTGCTGGTGCGCATGCGCGGGCAGTACTACTCGCGCGGCGCCATGGACACGGTGGTCGATCAGCTCGGCGTACCCATGGTGCGGGTGCCCGAACCGATGACCCTGCAGGACCTGAACCGGGTGCGCCCCGAACTGCTCTACTGGTTCGAGCGACGCTTCACCCGGCGCAGGGAGTAGCGCGGCATCCGCTCTTCGCGCTCCGCAAATCACGGCTCAGCGAGTGCGCCGTTTCCGGGTCGCGCGCACGATTGCGTCGATGGAGTCCAGGGCGGAGAACAGCAGCACGACGACCACCACGATGGCCGTGACGACCCCGACGCCCTGCGGCCAGCCGACGGCATCGAAATAGTCCGGGTTGAGCAGCCGGCCGCTCGCCGTGAGCCAGACCGCTGGAACGACGAAGAGAACGTCCAGCACGATGGTCGCCATCGCATTCGACACCGACCATCCCGTGTAATACGCGAACAGGTGAAAACTGATGCTGACAGCGGCATAGAAAAGCGCGATATAGAACGCCCCGGATGTCCACAATTCCGTCGCAATCGGACCGATGAGTGCGCTGTCCCGCCCCTCGACCGCACCCACCGTCTGCAGCCAGATCAGCGCGCTGGCGATGATCACGAGAAAGCTGATTCCGCCGACGAGCTCCGTGAAATAGCCGCGCTTGTCCAGGACCTCGGGCAGGGATGCCGGATCCCAGACCACTGTGCGCCTTGACCGCATCGCCGATGTGCGCTCGATGATCGCGAAGATCACCGTCGTGAAGAACGCGATCGACATGGCCGTCTCGATTGCGCCGGTGACGGCGACGCCCACCGTTTCACCAGCCGACGAGCCGGCGACAAAAGTGACGATGCCGCTGAACAGAAACCAGATCGGCACCACGGTCGAGAGCAGCACCGTGAGCACGCGCACGTAGTCGAAGTAGAGATCCGGTCCCACGAGGTAGGTGGGCTTCTCCGAGTACCGGGCGGCCAGCCGGCGCGGTGCGCCCAGCTCGGCGAGCACGGTGTGTTCGGCGGCCACGGCATCCGTTCCCGCCTCCAGGCGATCCTCGATTGCGTCGGCGATCAGGGTGCGCAGTTCGGCTTCAATGTCAGCACGCTGCCGCGCGGGCAGGCCGCGCAGCGCTTCGGTGACGAAGCGGTCGGTGAGGGTGGACGGGGTGAACGGGGTGGTCATGATGTCTCCGTGAGGGATCGGAATGCCATGTTCAATTCGTTCCAGTCGGTGGTGAGGGTGGCGGCGAGACCCACCCCCTCCTCACTCGTGACGTAGAACTTGCGCGGTCGGGACTCGTCGGTGTTCCACTCGCTCGCGAGGAGACCCTGCTTCTCCAGGCGCCGCAGCAGAGGGTACAGAGTGTTGGCATCCACCGCGAACCCCTGGGATTCGAGGGCAGTAAGCAGGGCGTAGCCGTAGTTGGGCTGCGTGAGCAGCACCAGGCAGGCGAGCACGATGGTGCCGCGCCGCAACTCCTGCCGGTGGGTGGCGAGTTCTTCTTCGTTGAGCACTTGTACACATTAGTGTGCGTCACACACCCGCAAGGGCCCGGTCGTGCGCCGCCCGCTCCCTGGAGCGGGTCCAGGATGCCGCGAGGACGACAATGGCCAGCAGCAGCGTGATCTCGATCGCGGAGAAGAACAGGTAGACCGGCGTGGGCGGTGTGCCGAGGAACAGCGTGGAGACCTGAACCGCGGCCATAACAGATGCGGCGCCCACATTGGTCCAGCGGTTCAGTCCGTGGCGCACCACGCGAGCGAGAAGAACCATCGCGATGGGGATCTGCATCAGCACCCCGGCCGCGACCAGCTTGCCGGGTGTGAAGGGCCCGCCACCGAGGGTGCCGGTCTCAAGGTCGACGAGGTGTGCCGGGTCGTTGAGCCCGAGCACGTCGCAGTAGAGGTAGTTGAACAGCAGAACGATCCAGAGCGTGGAGAGCAGCACGGGCCGCGGGAGTGGAGTGAGCAGCATCATGGGATCGGATCCTCTCCGAGGGTTGGTGTGTGTGGATTTGGTGTTGTCGGGTTTCGGTTTTGCAGGTCGCACTGTACTGTGTAGCACACACTATAGTGTTACACCAGAAAGGGTGCCATGAAAGCGATCATCCAGCGGGCCTACGGCGGGCCCGAGACCCTCGAGTACACCGATGTCCCCATGCCGGTGCCCCGTGCCGACGAAGTGCTGATCCGCGTCCACGCGGCATCCGTGAATGCGGCCGACTGGCTGCTGATGCACGGCGAGCCCTATCTCGTGCGGCTCGCGTTCGGTTTGCGGGCACCCCGCATCGCGGTCCGGGGACGGGATGCCGCGGGAGTGGTCGTGGCCGTCGGCAGCGCCGTGCGACGCGTCGCCGTGAATGATGAGGTCTACGCGGAGGTCAATGCGGGCAGCTTCGCGGAATTCACGGTGGCGACCGAGAAGGTGGTTGCCCACAAGCCTGCCACGCTCACCTTCGAGCAGGCGGCGACGGTGCCAATCGCCGCGACCACGGCGCTGCAGGGACTCCGAGATGCCGCGAACCTGCAGCCGCGCGATCGGATTCTGGTCAACGGCGCATCCGGCGGGGTCGGATCGTTCGCCGTGCAGCTTGCGAAAGCCTTCGGGGCTGAGGTGACGGCCGTCTGCAGCACTCGGAACACCGAGCTTGCCCGCGGCCTGGGCGCCGACCACGTGATCGACTACACCTCCGAGGATTTCACGGCCAAGGGTCGGCAGTACGAGGTGATTTTCGATCTCATCGGCAATCGCTCCCTGTCCGACTGCCGCCGCGCGCTCACCCCACGCGGAACGCTGGTGCTGTCCTCCGCTGCCGGCGGTCGTCTGCTCGGCCCGATCGGGCGCATCCTCGCCGCATCGGCCCTGGGAATCTTTTCGCGCCAGAGCCTCCGCCCGCTTGTGGCGTCGGCCAGCGCCGCCGATCTCGATGTGATTCGCGAGCTGATCGACTCGGACAAGGTCGCCCCCCGGATCGAGACGACCTACCCGCTGAGCCGGACCGCCGACGCCCTGCACCACTTCGGCGAGGAACACACCCGAGGCAAGATCGCCATCTCGATCTGGGACGGAGTGACGGCTGGCCCGGAGTGACGGCTGGCCCGGAGTGCGTCGCCTCGTCTGGCACGGGGGCTGCGCTCCCGAACCAATTCGACGGAGATTTTGGCTCCCCTGCTCTATCCGTGGGTGTTTCGGAGCGCCTTAACGGCCGCACGCCGCTTCCTGTCT
>NZ_PJJV01000025.1:0-5158 GCF_002929655.1 Cryobacterium sp. M23 | reverse complement strand
GTGGCTTCCTTGACGCCGAGCTCTCGGGCCACGGTCGACACGGGCCGACCGGTGTTGATCACCAGCTTGACGGCCTCGTCTGTGAACTCAGGAGTGAACTCCCGGCGTGTGTTTCCCATTATGAACATTCTCTCGTGTGAGGTGTCCACCAACCGGGGTCAAGGCCACACCGGTGGACTTCGAGGTGCAATACTCGTCACAGGCCGCAGAGATCCAACTCGCCGCCTGACCGTGTCCGCACTCCGGGGTCAAGGCCACAATGGTGTTCTGCACTCAGTACTTGCAAAAGGACTGGCACGAGCGGGTCGGCTCCAGCGTCCACGCCGACGCGATCATGGACTGGATCATCCAGACCACGATCTGGGTCGAAACCGGCAACTACAACATGTGCGATCACGCAGCACTCGCCAGCGCCCAACAGAAAGGACGGCGGGCGTCAGCGGCTCCATGCCATGCAATCGCTGGCGCTCTCCCGCACGATCCCCGATGCTGGACAACACGAATGGGAGGCGCTCATGGCTTCAAATAGTCAGGCCCCCCCGGACCATCCCAACCGGATCATGCACCCGAGCCGAGGCGACCGGCTCAGGAGGACGCGGCCGAATAAACGTTCAATAAACGATAAGCAAATTAGCCATAACGCTTGCCATGGTGACAAGAGACCGATCACAAGGTGCTGTGAGAAGCGAAGCCTGCACTAAAGCCAGGACCGTCTGACACTGGGTTTAAGTCTCGCCCCCGGTGCGATCACTGAACAACCTGATCAATTTGTTTTTCAGTAGGGCGGCCGGGACTTGAACGGGACCGACGGTTTTCGACGGCCCCATTGAACGTCACGACCCAAGTGTCATGACCTCGAGTGATCTCGATCTGACCGGGAGTTCCTTGTAGCGTCTGAGCCAATTCTTTCGGCACACCTCGACCTACCTAGGCCGATCTCGGCGCAATAAACGGTGCATAAACGTGCGCGCATCAAGTCTGAGCGCGGAGCCCTCAAACAGAACAACTATGAGCCCGACGATCCGCCCGAACTTGGTGCCCAGGTCAGCGTCCACGACCGCGACGTCCACCACGCGGTGGGAGTGCGCCATACGCCGGCAGCTGGCAGATGGGGTCACATTCGCCGGCGGTCAGGCGTTGGCGGGTGGTTCTCCGGACGGTATTGCCAGCCGGCCATCAACAACCAAGCGTCCGGAGACGCCCGGTTGCGGGCCGAGGGATTGCTCGGTGGGCAGAACGCTGACGGATAGTTTGTGAACATGACAGAGTATCGACGCCCCACGTTCCCAGTGGAGATCTACCGGGATGATCAGGAGCGAGCGATTGACTACGGCAATCGATGGGTAGGAGCGTCTCCGCCCGAAGACGCGTATTCCCGTGTTAGCAATCTGCAGCGGTTCGCGCGGTTGCACCATGTCGCCGACGCAGTCATCGAATGGCCGCAGACTACGTTCGACGTTGCCGTCGACCAAGCCCCGAGCGCCGATGCCGATGCCGATCATCTCCACCTGCCAAATGATGTCGTCCGCGCAGTGCGGGTCGTGCCTCGCGACCCGACAGCGGCCCCGCTGACATTTGTCCTCACGCGGTTCCCGGGTGTGTACCTCCACGCGGGTTCGCTCCACGACTTCCATTTCCCGTGCGGCTGTGATGCCTGTGATGACGGTGTCCTGAATCTGGTTCAAGAGCTCGAATGGACCGTGCGCACCGTCATGTCAGGCGATTATTCTGAGCGATTCGATCCCGGGCGATGCGGCTGGATTGAATACCGGCTCGATGATCCAGGGGTCGGGATGCGATCCGGACGCAGCCGCACCGCGGACCTGCCCGAGGCCCGGATCAAGTCCGCGCGAACCGCGCTACCGCCTGCAGAACAGTGGTCCCCCTGGCCACTACTTCCGCAGGGAGAAGCCGACGCCATCGGCTGCGCACCCGCACGCCGCTGACGCTCAGGCGCGGCGAACGCGCAACCGACCGATAGCTTTCTGCGCTTCGACAAGTAGGAAGATGACGGCGGAAAGGCCTAGCGTGTAGGCCCACTCGCGGAGCCCCACGGGCGTTGAGCTGAACCACACGTTCATGAATGGCGCGTAGACGAACACTAGCTGAAGGACCAGCAGAATGCCGATCGAAATCCAGATCGCACGGTTGCCCCGAAAGACCTTCACCGTGAGGCTCGATGCCCGGAGGAAGCGTGAGTTGAACAGGAACGCGAGCTGGCTGAGGGTGAGCATCGTAACTGCGTTCGTCTGCGCTTCCGCTGTGGTGGACCCGAGCCCTTGTTCGAGGAAGAACACCGCAATTGTCGCTGCCGTGATCAACAGGGAAACCCAAACAATCCGCCCGATGTACGCGCGGTCAAGTATGGATCCGCCTGGGGCTCGCGGCTTCCTGAGCATGATGCCGGCCTCCGCAGGTTCTGATGCCAACGCCAGAGACAAGGTGACAGCGGTGATGAGGTTAACCCAGAGGATCTGGGTGGGTTGCAGCGGCAGCGTGAACCCGAACAACACCGCGAGCAGCAGCACCAGGGACTGGGCTGCGGTCGTCGGGAGGATGAACACAATGGATTTCTGAAGGTTGTCGCGGATGCGGCGGCCCTCCTTGACTGCCCGCTGAATCGTGGCGAAGTTATCGTTGGCGAGAACGATGTCAGCGGCTTCCTTAGTTGCCTCGGTTCCTTTGATTCCCATCGCGACTCCAACATCCGCACGCCGAAGCGCCGGGGCATCGTTCACGCCGTCTCCTGTCATCGCCACCACTTCATTGTGGGATTGGAGCGCCTTGACGATTCGGAGCTTATGTTCCGGGCTGGTGCGGGCGAACACGTCGACGTCGCGGACAATCTTCGCGAGCTGGTCTTGCGACATGGCTTCCAGTTCGCTGCCCGTAAGCACACGAGAGTCCGGATTGGCGATTCCCATCTCTCGGGCGATCGCCAGCGCGGTGCCCGGGTGGTCACCCGTGATCATCTTCACCCGAATGCCCGCGCCATGCATTGTGGCGATGGCCGTAATCGCTTCGGGCCGCGGCGGGTCGACAATTCCGACCACTCCCAGAAACACCATGCCGGTGTCCAGGTCGGAGACTTGCAGCGCGCCCGTTCCCGCAGGTGCGTCGCTGATTGCGGCGGCGAGCACACGCAGACCCTGCGCGCTGAGGTCGTCGATGTGCTGCGTCCAGTACGCCTCGTCCAGGGGCTCGACCTCACCGCCGGCACCTAATTGCTGGGTAGCACGGGTGAGGAGGTGATCCGGGGCCCCCTTCATCAGGATGCGCGGCTTTCCGTCGGCCGACTGATTAAGAATTGCCATAAACTTGTTGTCGGATTCAAACGGGATGACGCCGAGTCGCTCGTGGGCCGCATCGTCAAAGCCGGATTTGAGGGCGAGAGTGCGGAGGGCGCCTTCGGTGGGCTCACCGACGACATGCCAGGCCCCCTCGGTTTCACTGACACGGGCGTCGTTGCATTCGGCCAGCACTTCAATGAGGCTGCCCAGATCGGGGAAGTCAGATAGGGCCGCGGCGGCGCCATTGTGGGTGATTTCGCCGGTGGGCGCGTAGCCGATGCCACCGACTTGGAATGCTCCACGTGCAGTGATGGCGGTGCGAACAGTCATCTCATTGCGCGTCAGGGTGCCGGTCTTGTCGGTGCAGACTGTGGTGACCGAACCGAGAGTCTCCACTGCGGTGAGCTTTCGGACGATGGCCTGGTGTTTCGCCATCTGGCGAACTCCTAGGGCCAGCGTGATGGTCACCAATGCGGGTAGTCCCTCGGGAATCGCCGCAACGGCGAATCCGACAGTCGCAGAGAACAGGTCACCGAAGTCGCGTTCATGGATGAGGCGGCCCACGACGAGCATCAGTCCTGCGACGCCCAGGATGATCAGGGAGATTTTCTTGCTGAAGGCCTCGAGCTGGCGGGTGAGCGGTGTGGCGAGCCTGCCGGTATCGGCAACCATCGATTGGATGCGCCCGATCTCGGTGTTCGCACCGGTTCCGGTAACGACGCCGACGCCGCTCCCCGTGGCGATGAGGGTGCCGGAGAACAGCATTCCGTGACGGTCACCGATGCCCGAATCGGCGGGCACGGGGTCGGTTTGTTTGCCCGCGGGGGAAGATTCCCCAGTCAGGGCAGACTCTTCGACCCTGAGGTTGCTGGCTTCGACGAGGCGGACGTCTGCGGGGACCTTGTCGCCAGGTTTCACTCGAACGATGTCGCCGGGCACCAGGGTCGACGCATCGGCATTGAGCCAAGATCCACCCCTTCTCATCTGTGCGTTGAGGGACAGCATCTTGCGAATGCCGTCGAGGGCTTTCTCGGCGCGACCCTCTTGGAGGAAACCGATCACGGCGTTAATAACGGCGACGGAGAGGATGACGGCGGAATCGACCCACTCACCGAAAACGGTGGTGAGAACAGCGGCACCCAGGAGAACGTAGATCAGCACGTTGTTGAAGTGGCCGAGAAATAGCAGTATCGGGTTCTTCTTGGGCGGCACGGGCAGCGCATTCGGACCGTACGTGCCCAGGCGCTGGGCTGCGTCCGCGGCGCTGAGTCCGTCAATGCTGGTGACGAGATCGCTGAGTACATCGTCTGCGCTCTGAGAGTGCGGCGGTGCCGGGATTCCCGATGTTGAGTCAGGCGATGTGGGGAGGGTGATGACGCTCAAAGGAGCACCTTTCTAGGAACGTGGATCGACCACCGAAATGGGTGGGTGCAGCCGCGTCCCTGACTCTGCGTTGGCCTTGACCCCGGAGAGTGGACACGGGTTAAGCGGCGAGTTGGATCTCTGCGGCCTGTGACGAGTATTGCATCTCGAAGTCCACCGGGGTGACATGCCCGATCGAGGAGTGCCGGCGGCGGCGGTTGTAGCGGTCCTCGATCCACGCCGCGACGCCGCGGATCGCGCGCGCCCGGGTGGGCCAGATACGACGGTAGTAAAACTCTGTTTTCAAGTTCGCCAAGAAGCTCTCGGCCACTGCGTTGTCCCAGCAAATTCCAGTGTATCCCATCGACCGGGTAATGCCATGTGCGGCAGCGAACTCGGTGATCTGCTCCGACGCGTATTGGGCGGATTCAACCGGTGGAAGCAACACCTCGATTATGAAGGTGGAATATGGGACGTCCGAAGGGTTGGATGGCCACGCAACTCGG
>NZ_PJJV01000022.1:0-3882 GCF_002929655.1 Cryobacterium sp. M23 | reverse complement strand
GCGACCGGCGCGACCGGCGCGACCAGCGCGGCGGGCGCGGCGGGCGCAGCGGGCGCAGCGGCGCTAGCCGAACTGGACGACCTGCTCACCACCCTCCCGCCGAGCCGGCGCGGGCTTCCGCTCGCCGTCACCGTCGGACGCCTGCACCGCGTCAAGGGCATGGCTGCCCTGGTTCAGGCGTGGGCTGCGGATGCCGACCTGCGCGCCCGCTGCAACCTGCTCATCCTCGGCGGGGACCTGAATTCCCCCTCCCTCGACGAGAAAAGCCAGCTGGACCAGATGGCCGCGGTCGTCGACCTCGCCGATGCGGCCGGCCAGGGCCTGCTGCTCGCCGGGCACCGCACCAACGACACCGTGGCGCACTGGCTGGCCGCGGCCCGGTACGGCCGGCCCGGACTGGCGGCCCCCAATGGGGCGTATGTCTGCGCGAGCATGAAGGAAGAATTCGGCATCGCCCTGCTTGAGGCCATGGCGACCGGGCTCACCGTCGTCGCCCCGAATTCCGGCGGCCCGGCCACCTATGTGGAGCACGCAGTGACGGGTTTCCTCGTCGACACCGGCAACCGGACGGCCCTGGCGGGCGGGATCAGCGCTGCACTCGAGTTGGCTGCCGGCCCCCTCGGACCGGAGTACGCGGACCGGGCCGGGGAAATGGTGTCGCGTTCCTTCACGATCCAGGCCATGGCTGAGACGCTCACCCGGGTCTACCGCGACGTGGTCGACACGAACGAGTCGGGCGCGTACCTGGTGAGCGTTTCATGACGCTGCTGATCATCAGCCCGGACTACGCCTCCCACCTGTTCCCGCTGGCCACTCTGGGCACCGCGTGGCTGGAGGCCGGCGAACGCGTCGTGGTGGCCAGCGGTCCGGCCACCGCCGACATCGTGGCCGCGTTCGGATTCGAGCGCGTGCACCTGCAACTGGGCCGCGGCTCGAACCCCGGCACGATCCGCGCCGAGGAACAGCCGACGGGCGAGGACGACGTGCTCCGCGGGTTCTTCGACGCCACCCGGCTCGGAATGGTGGAAACGCTCTGTTTCCAGGCCGAGGCACGCAGCAGCGACCTGCTCTGGAACCCGGTGGAGGTGGCCCGCGCGGTACAGCTCATCGTGGCCGAGGTGCAACCCGACCACGTGATCGTCGATCACCTGGCGTTCAGTGCGCGCCTCGCTTTGGTGAGTGCGGGCATCCGTCACGCCGATGTGGTGCTCGGTCACCCGTCGGCGCTGCCCGTGGGCGCGGAGGTCTACGGTTTCCCGCCGGAGTGGCCGCTCGCCTTCGCGCCCGACAGCGACGACCTCGGCGCACTCCTGGCGATCTGCGAGAGCGTGCGGGATGCGTTCACCACCCAGTGGAACGACGCCCTGCGGGTTCTCGACCCGGCCGCGCTGCCGAGCCCGGATGCGTTCACGGAGTCCGGAGACATCCTGCTGCTCAATTATCCGGCCGAGCTGCACGACGCCGCACGTGGCGAGTTGCTGCCGGCGCACGCGTTCCTCGGCTCCGCCGTGCGCAACGAGGCCGCCGACGACGAGGTGAACGCCTGGCTCGCCGCCGACAGTGACCGGCCCATCGTCTATGTCAGTTTCGGCAGCTTCCTGTCGGTGCGCGGGGATGTTCTCGCCCGGGTGGCCGAGGCGCTTGCCGCACTCGACGTGCGGGTGGCCGTCGCCACCGGTGCCACCGACCCCGCGGAACTCGGGCCGATCCCCGACTCCTGGCTCGTGCGCGCGTTCCTGCCGCAGGTCACCGTGCTGGCGCGCTCGGCGCTGGCGGTGTCGCACGGCGGCAACAACAGCGTCACCGAGGCGATGACCTCGGGGGTGCCACTGCTGCTGCTGCCCTTCTCCACCGACCAGTTCGCCGGGGCCGCCGCGGTCGAAGCGGCCGGATTCGGGCTGTCCCTCGCGCCCAACACGGCCACGGCTGAGGAGCTTCGGGCAGGAATAGCCGAACTGCTCGCGCTCGACGGGGACGCCCGGCGGAGCCTGGACCGGTTGAGTTCCTCGCTGCAGGGCGGGGCCGGGCCCAAGCGCGCGTACGCGGCGCTGCTGGCGGTGCCGGCCGAGCTGTAGGTTGCGAGTATCCGGTGGGTCAGACGTCGATCGCATAGACCAGGGATTCCTGCACCATACCGAACCAGTCGTAGATGTCGTTCAGGAACGGTGCCTCGTCGGCGTTCCGCCCCGGCACCCCGTCGGGCCCGATCTCGAGGCGTTCGGCAAGGGTGAGGCGCAGGTCGGTGAGCGTGCGCAGCCAGGACTGCACGTCGTCGGCGTCGAGGTCGATAATCACGGGCGCCTCGGCGGATGCGGCCGCGTCGGCGGTCGCATGTAGCTCGGTGTCGTTTAGTTCGTCGGCGATGTCGGCGAGCGGTTCCTCGCCGAGCGTCGCAAGCACGCACCGGGCGTTCCGCACCTTGCGCTCGAGCAGGTCATCGGCAGTGAACCGGCGGAATTCCGCGGCGGCCTCGGGGTCATCGGCGTAGGCATCCGGCAGCAGCCGACGCAGGGCCGGGTCACCGGATGTGCCGAGTGCGTGGGTTTCGGCGGCCTCCAGCAGGTCAATCAGCTGGCTCGCGGCCAGGCGCAACAGGCCGATCTCGACGGGTTCGAACCGGGCGGTCACGCTGCCGGCGTTCTCGCTGCCCGGCATGAACTGCATCACGCGTCGGCCTTGGCGAGGGTGGCCCACAGCCCGTAGCCGTGCATGGCTTCGACGTGGCGTTCCATTGCTTCCCGGTTGCCGGAAGCGACGACGGCCTTCCCGTCGTTGTGCACCTGCAGCATGAGGCGCTCGGACTCCAAGGCGGAGATGCCGAAGTAGCTGCGGAACACGTAGGAGACGTAGGACATCAGGTTCACCGGGTCGTCCCAGACGATGGTGATCCAGGGGCGATCGAGGGACACGGCGTCTCGCAGATCGAGTCGTTCGTCAGTCTTCGGCACGGGTTAAGCCTCACACGGAGGGGGGGCAATTCCAACCCGGTGTGGCCGGTGTCCGGGGGCGTGGTGCGGTGCGGTTTCGATGCTCAATCGCGCGTGTCGACGTCGAGCCCGGTCTCGAGGTCGGCGCAATCGACCAGCCGGGTGTTGTGAGACTGCAGGTAGGGACGTGCGCCTGTGTCGCCGGTGGCGGAGTCGATGAGCGCGCCCCAGTGTGCTCGCCCGATCACCACCGGGTGTCCCGGGCGGGCGTCGAAGCCGGCCTGCCGGAGCGTGAGCGGGCCGACGGGGTTCGCGTCGGCATCCGTGGCACCGGGCAGGGTGCCGATGGGCAGGGTGCCGATCAGTCGTGCGACCGTGCCGGGCAGCAGACCCGGGATATCGACCGGGACGATCGCCACGGCGACCGGAGCAGGCAGAAGTTCGGTGGCCTGCAGCTCGGTGGCTTGTTGCAGGCCCGCCCGCAGGGACGCGGAGAGTCCCTCTGCCCAGTCTTCAGCCTGCGTGAGGACGACCGACGGGGTCATGCCGAATTGGTGGAGCAGTGCCCGGACTTCTGCGGTTTCGGCGCCGAGCACGACGATCACCGGTGAGCAGCCGGCATCCGTGAGCGTGCGGATCGTGCGCACCAGCCAGGGGATGCCGTTGTCGCCCCGCGCAAGTGCCTTCGGCATGCCGTAGCGGGAGCCGGCGCCGGCTGCGAGCACGAGGCCGGCGATCGGTGCGGAGGAAGTGGCCATGCCTGCCATCGTAGGGCGGTGCGGGTGTGGGCACGGGTGTGGAGGTCGGTCGGGCACGGCCCGCACGATTCTCAGCCCTTTAGCCCCTCAACCCCTGACGAATTCGACGGAGATTCTGGCTCTCCTGTCGTAACCGTGGGTTAATCCCGGCCGGGGAGTGCGGGTTTGTGGCCGCCGAGGCTGAGCATGGCGAGGGC
>NZ_PJJV01000021.1:0-3537 GCF_002929655.1 Cryobacterium sp. M23 | reverse complement strand
GTTTGTGTTTCTCGTGTTCCATTTGTCTATCCAATCCTGAATTCAGGAGGACTGTCCGGAAACACCGGGTCACCCCAGGCGTTCCGACCGGCGTGTCGCGAAAATCTCCGAGGTTACGTCAGCGCGATCGGCACGCATGTCCCGGGTCGCGCGGCAGGTTCGGGTCACCGGGTCCCGGCAAGCTCGACCGCCGACGGGCGCCTACGTCAGGGCGATCTGCACCAGGGCGGCGCACGCGCACGCCCAGATCAAGCTCGCCAGCGTGCCGATGATGAACCGCTCCCGGGCCTCGGCCGTGGCCAGCTCGGTGAAGCGGCCGACGCCCTTGATCGCCACGACGACCGCGATGGCCTCCGGGAAGCCCGCCAGGATCGCGCCGGTTACGGCGAGGCGCTCCAGGATTCCGATCATCAATCCACCGCGCAGCACCTCGTGCACGAAAGTGCCGTGCGTTCCGGCCGTCCCCTCACCATCGGGTGCACCGGTGGCAACCGGTGCATCCGGTGCGCCGGCATCAACCCCGGACGCGCGGCCCGACTCCGGCGTCACGGGAGCGCCGCCGTTCTCGACCAGGATCCCGCCGTGCTGGCCTTGGGGCACGGAGTTGTTCGTGGCCAGCCTCAGCGCAAGCAGCGCCGCCGGGCCGCCGCCGACCACGGCGAGACCGAGGGCCACCATGCCGAGGAGCACGGCCGACACGGTCGCGCCTCCGGGCGAGGGGAGGGCGGCGATCATCAGGGCCGCAGCGAGGGCGCCGCCGGAGACCGCGGCGAACTGCGGCTTCTGGTGCCGGAACGCGAGGATGGCGAAGACCAGCGAGCCGGTGGTGACGACCAGGAGGGACATCCAGTAGAGGTAGGCAACGATCGGGAAGGACGAGGAGATCATGCGGCAGGGTCCGTTTCGGTCGTGGCGTGCTCGAGGTTCTCCAGCAGCCTAACGAGTGCGGGCTGGGCGGACTGGTCGACCCTCCAGAGGGCGATTCGGATGCGCTGGCTGACGGCGGCGGGGGAAATGCCGAGCTCGGCGGCGATCTCCACTTGGGATATCCCGCTCGCCAGCAGGTCGATGGCCGCCCAGCCCTCCTGCGAGCGACGCTGGCGAAGGAGCAGCAGATTGGTGATGAGCGCTTCCACCCCGTCGGCGTCGAGCAGCGGAGCAGAGCGGCCAGCAGTACGGCCAGCAGTACGGCCAGCGGCCGGATCAACCTCGAGACTGAACCGGGCCTCGGCCTTCTTTGCCCGCGTCACGGCCGCCCGCGCCGCGACGAACGCACCGCCGGAGGCCTGCCGGGTTGTTTCTGGAAGAGGGGTTCGCACCTCGCCGATGCCGAGCCCGATGCTCCAATGGCCCGCGCGATGCAGCGCGAGAACGGCGGCAAGGGCCGTGCCGGCGTCGGGCAGCAGTAGCTGGATCTCATCGCCGGACGTCTGGTCGGGCGGCAGCGTGAACGCCGGGCCGTACGCGGCCACGAGCTCGGCGATCATCTCGCCGGCCCGATCGCGATCGTTGCGGCTGTCGACCTGGTCGGCCGTGATGACGAACATGGGCGGGACCTCCGACGGAGTTGGCGGGCTGATATGAAGCTTCCACGATGAATCTACACCAATTCAGCCTATAGGCTTAATATTTGCCGATCAAGGTGTGGTCCTGAATTCCCGGGCAGCGAGTCGGGCGCTGATATCCTTGGCTCGTGTCAGATCCAGCCATCCTCGCCCTGCAAGCCAACGACCCGACCTTCGACGACGTCTGGGAGGAGATCTCCTGGCGAGGCCTGGTGCAGGTGTCCACCGACACCACCGAACTGCGTGAGCTGCTCGCCGGCCCGCCGGTCACGTTCTACTGCGGCTTCGACCCGACCGCCCCGAGCCTGCACCTCGGCAACCTCGTGCAGCTGCTGCTCATGCGCCGGCTGCAGCTGGCCGGGCATAAGCCCCTCGGCCTGGTCGGCGGGTCCACCGGGCTGATCGGTGACCCGCGCCCCACGGCCGAGCGCACCCTGAACTCTCGGGATGTCGTCGGCGAGTGGGTGGGCTACCTCCAGGCCCAGGTCTCGCGCTTTCTGAGCTCGGAGGGCGACAACGCCGTCACCCTGGTGAACAACCTGGACTGGACCGCCCCGCTCAGTGCCATCGATTTCCTGCGCGACATCGGCAAGTACTTCCGGGTCGGCAGCATGCTCAAGAAGGATGCCGTGAGCGCCCGGCTGAATTCCGACGTCGGCATCAGCTACACCGAATTCAGTTACCAGGTTCTTCAGGGGATGGACTTCCTCGAGCTCTTCCGCACGTACGGCTGCGTGCTGCAGACCGGAGGCAGCGACCAGTGGGGCAACCTCACCAGCGGCATCGACCTCATCCGCAAGGCGGAGGGGGAGAGCGCCCACGCCATCGGCACCCCGCTGATCACGAACAGCGACGGCACCAAGTTCGGCAAGAGCGAGGGCAACGCGGTCTGGCTCGACCCCACCCTCACCAGCCCGTACGCGTTCTACCAGTTCTGGCTCAACACCGACGATGCCGATGTCCTCAACCGGCTGAAGGTGTTCACCTTCCTCACCCGGTCCGACATCGAGGAGCTCGCGGGTGCCGTGGCGACGGAACCGTTCAAACGCCTCGCCCAGCGCACGCTCGCCGTGTCCGTGACCAGCCTTGTTCACGGCCGTGCCGCGACGGATGCCGCCATCCAGGCCGCGCATGCCCTCTTCGGCCAGGGTGAGCTGTCCGATCTCGACGAGGCCACCCTCGAAGCCGCGCTGCGAGAACTCCCGAACACGACGACCGCCCCGCACGCCCCCGTGGTGCAGCTGCTGGTCGACACCGGACTCAGCATGAGTCTGAGCGAAGCCCGCCGTGCCATCAGCCAGGGTGGGGTCTATCTCAACAACGTGAAGGTGCTGAGCGATGACCAGACCATCGAGGGTGCCGTGCTTCCCGGGGGAGTGGCCGTGCTCCGCCGCGGGAAGAAGACCCTGGCCGGCGTTTTCGTCGTCTGATTCAGAGACGGATGTCGCCTGGTCGTTCCGCCCTGTTGGGGCGTGACACGCCCGGGCGGTTGCTGGTTTTGACGGCCCGGTGTGACGGCCGTAATGTATTCAAACGTACCCCACAGGTGCGGAAAGCCGCAGAGCTTCCCGGCCTCACGTGGAACCACAGTTTTTCGCTTCGTCTCATGCTTGTTCCTGTTTCAGGTGAGTGTGGGGGAGGCCTAAGATGGTAACTCTCTCCGGCTGCGTGTCTGGTCTGGTGGGTGGTTGTCCGAGTCGCTTTGGCGCACTCGGAATCGGCTGCTTTCCGTGATTTGACAGGGATTAGTCGGGCAGCTAAGTTATACAAGTTGCCTCGAAGCGACAGCCCGTGGGGCCTGAAGTCGAGTGCGTCCGATCCTTGAGAACTCAACAGCGTGCACAATGTCAAATGCCAAAAACCTCGGCCGTAGGGCTCCTTTCTAGGGGGCACCGCGGAAGAGATTCCTTTGGAAAACATTTAAACAACAAAGCAAGTCAGTAATGATTTGTTCTGTCAGTTTCAAACTTGC
>NZ_PJJV01000020.1:0-3253 GCF_002929655.1 Cryobacterium sp. M23 | reverse complement strand
GTAATGCATCTATTGCAGGAATTGCAGAATAGGACTCCCCTGGTATTTTTCCGCCGGAGCGCCGGCCGCGTCAGGAACTTCCGCTGTTTCTCTGGGATGCGGGGCGCTAGATCTGCACCGGGCAAGGTTTGAGCGCTCTGATTCAACGTCGGGAATTTCGCGGCGCATATCCTCTCGGGATCCCCGTATTTCCGCGGTTTGACCTCGCATGTTTTGCACTTTTTGCATTTGAAGAGCATAATTTGCAGACAGGTTGAGGGGGCTTATGAGCGTTGCATCGGGCCGAGTAACCCATCTGCCTCTGCGCCCCGAGGCGACCAGCCCGGATGCCGTTTTCACCGATATGGTCGACAGCTGGCGCCGCCAACAGCTCTCCCGCAATTTCCGGCACGAGACCATTTCTGGACGCGAACGAACGATCCGTCGGTTCGCGGACTTCACCGGGCACTTCCCGTGGGAATGGACGTTCGCGGACGTCGAGGACTACTTCGCTTACACGCGCTCGGTATCAAACCTGTCCCAGGCCACCGTCCGGGCGTATCAAACCAACCTCAAACTGTTTTGCGACTTCCTCACCGATCCGGCCTATGACTGGAGCGAAGTCTGCGGTCGTTCCTTTGGCCGGCCGGTCACTCAGATCATCACAGACTTCAACCGGGCCACCCACACGCAACAGAATGAACAGCAGGCGACGAAACGACCGTTTTCGCGTCGTGAGCTGCAGGACTTCTTCGATCTGGCCGACGTCGAGGTCGAGCGTGTCATCAATTCGGGTCGCAAGGGCGCCATCGCCGCCTCCCGCGATGCCATCGCGTTCAAGACCGCCTACGCCTGGGGACTTCGCGCCAACGAGGTGACCCACCTGCAGCTGGTCGATTTCTCCCGCAACCCGCACTCGCCCCAGTTCGGCGACTTCGGTGTCCTCCACGTCCGTTACGGGAAGGCCCAGAAGGGGTCTGCGCCCAAGCGCCGCTCCGTTCTCACCGTGTTCGAGTGGTCGCCTGAGGCCGTTCACCGGTGGATCCGCACTGGACTGCCTCACCTTGCCGCTCAACCGACCGATTTGTTCCCCACCAGCCAGGGCCTCGTCGTGCCGAAGTCGAATCTGCGTCGACGCTTCCGCGCCTACGTCAACGAGCTGGGTTTCCCGGCCGGCCTGGACATGCATTCCCTTCGCCGGTCCTACGTCACCCACCTGTTCGAGTTCTATGGCTTCGAGCACACGTTCGTCCAACAACAAGTTGGCCACCTCCATGCGTCGACCACATCCATTTACACGGCAGTCTCCAGCGACTACCAAACCCGGGCGTTGAACCGCGTCCTCGAGCGCACGATCAACGCGACCACCAACAGCACCCCGTGGGAGGAAAAACCATGAAACGAGAAATCGAGTACCGCTGGCGCGCACGCGAGCTCATGGCGCGCCACGGCATGAAAAACAGCCGAGAACTCGTCGCCCCGCTCCGAGAACGCGGAATCACCCTCTCGGAGTCGCAGATCTATCGACTCGTCGCCCAGGATCCCGAGCGGATCTCCTTCAAAGTCCTGACCGCTCTCTGCGACATCTTCAACGTTGAGGCGAACGAGCTCGTCACCTTCACGGCAGCGAACGCCAAGAGCCAACGCCAAGAACGAGCAATCGCCTCCGGCGAGAACATCGTCAACTTCGCCGACGCATACAAACCCGTCCGCGCCCGCATCCTCGACGATGACGACTGAGCACCGCACCCGCGGACGCCCCCGAACCCCAGGCACCCTGCACTGCGACCGCTGCGGCGGTCTGGTCGCGAAGATTCGAGTGCACTGGCCCGACGGCGCCATCTGCGGGATCTGCTTCACCACAGCCACACACACCCGCGGCCCTTGCGCCACCTGCGGCGACACACGCCTGCTCCCTGGCAAAGACGCGGACGGATCGAACATCTGCCGTGACTGCGCCGGCATCACCACACTCCTGCACTGCGACAACTGCGGTGATGAAGCCGAACGATTTCGCAACGGCAATTGCATCCGCTGCGTCCTCCGCGCCGACCTCACCGCAACTCTCCAACCCAACACTCCCCCGGACCTCCGGCTCAAACGCCTGGTCGCTGTCTTCGCCAATGCTGAGCGCCCCGAGAGCATCTATACCTGGAAACGCGGCATCGGCGCCAGTGCGCTCCTCACCCGACTGGGCACCAGGGAACTGGCCATCAGCCACGAGGCCTTCGACGCCCTACCCGCTTCTAACGCCGTCGAGCACCTTCGCGAAACACTCACCCATCACGGCATGCTGCCGCCCCGGGACCGCCAACTGGCGGCGTTCGAACGCTGGCTCGAGGAGAGAATCGTGTCTCTTGCTGACCATCGCGAGATCCAAGGACCGATCGAACGCTTCGGTCGGTGGCATCACTTGAAACGACTCCGGGCGAAGTCGTTGCCTGGCAAGAACATGAACTTCGCCGTCCGGTCAGCGAAGCAGGAAATCACCGAGTCAGGACGATTCCTCGCCTGGCTCCTATCCGAGCACGACACCACCTACACCGATATCCGTCAGTCGCACCTCGACGACTACCTCGCCTCCGGACCATCCACTCGCCATGCCATCAACACCTTCATCGCCTCGCTCGTCACATCACGCGAGATCGCGAAAGTCCGGGTCCCACGTCGTGAGGCACGATCGACCCCGATCCTGACGCAGGCAGCCAGAATCGACCACATCCGCGCCTGCCTCACCGCCGGAGAAATGCCCGCCGCAGACCGCGTCGCCGCACTCATCCTGCTGCTTTACGCGCACCCGGTCGGAAAGATCGCAGCCCTGAAAACCAGTGCCCTCGAAGCGCAACCCGATGGCCTCTACCTGCGCCTGGGATCGGTGCCAGCCCTACTGCCCGCACAAGTCGCGGCAACCTTCTGGGACTACGTCCACAACCGCCCCAACCAGCAAACTGTCAACACCGACAGCCCTTGGCTCTTTCCCGGCAACCTGCCTGGCCAACACACCCATCCAGAAACCATGCTGAACCGACTTCGCAACTGGGGCATCGACCTCAACGGCATCAGAAACACCGCCCTGCGCGACCTCGCCAGAGAACTCAATCCCACCGCCCTGGCCAACTCCCTGGGCTACAGCAGCAAGATAATCCACCAGCACGCCGCCGCCGGAGCACCACACGCCGACTACATCAACCTCAAATCATCACAGCTGCGGCCCTCGCCAAGGCTCAGTTCCGTGAAGGATTAGGACCCTTTCGGATAAGTCCAGTTCCCGCTT
>NZ_PJJV01000019.1:0-3245 GCF_002929655.1 Cryobacterium sp. M23 | reverse complement strand
CACCGTGGGGCGTTGTTCTCGACCGTACATCGAGAACCACATAGTGGACGCTTGCAGCTTATTCAAACTGGTGTGTTATCAAATTATTGGCTTATTAGTACCGGTCAGCTCCGAGGGTCTTTAGTCCCCTCTTCCACATCCGGCCTATCAACGCAGTAGTCTAGCTGCGAGCCTCTCCCCCGAAGGGATGGAAATCTCATCTCGAAGCCGGCTTCCCGCTTAGATGCTTTCAGCGGTTATCCGTTCCGAACGTAGCTAATCAGCGGTGCTCCTGGCGGAACAACTGACACACCAGAGGTTCGTCCATCCCGGTCCTCTCGTACTAGGGATAGATCTTCTCAAATTTCCTGCGCGCGCAGCGGATAGGGACCGAACTGTCTCACGACGTTCTAAACCCAGCTCGCGTACCGCTTTAATGGGCGAACAGCCCAACCCTTGGGACCTACTCCAGCCCCAGGATGCGACGAGCCGACATCGAGGTGCCAAACCATGCCGTCGATATGGACTCTTGGGCAAGATCAGCCTGTTATCCCCGAGGTACCTTTTATCCGTTGAGCGACAGCGCTTCCACAAGCCACTGCCGGATCACTAGTCCCGACTTTCGTCCCTGCTCGACTTGTCAGTCTCACAGTCAAGCTCCCTTGTGCACTTACACTCGACACCTGATTGCCAACCAGGTTGAGGGAACCTTTGGGCGCCTCCGTTACTTTTTAGGAGGCAACCGCCCCAGTTAAACTACCCACCAGGCACTGTCCCTGAACCGGATCACGGTTCGAAGTTAGATATCCAATATGACCAGAGTGGTATTTCAACGTTGACTCCACCTGAACTAGCGTCCAAGCTTCACAGTCTCCCACCTATCCTACACAAGCCACACCGAACACCAATACCAAGCTGTAGTAAAGGTCACGGGGTCTTTCCGTCCTGCTGCGCGTAACGAGCATCTTTACTCGTAATGCAATTTCGCCGAGTTCGCGGTTGAGACAGCTGGGAAGTCGTTACGCCATTCGTGCAGGTCGGAACTTACCCGACAAGGAATTTCGCTACCTTAGGATGGTTATAGTTACCACCGCCGTTTACTGGGGCTTAAATTCTCAGCTTCGCCTTGCGGCTAACCGTTCCTCTTAACCTTCCAGCACCGGGCAGGCGTCAGTCCGTATACATCGTCTTGCGACTTGGCACGGACCTGTGTTTTTAGTAAACAGTCGCTTCCCACTGGTCTCTGCGGCCTTCGAACGCTCCAGGAGTAAATCCCTTCACGCCTCAGGCCCCCCTTCTCCCGAAGTTACGGGGGCATTTTGCCGAGTTCCTTAACCACGATTCTCTCGATCTCCTTAGTATTCTCTACCTGATCACCTGAGTCGGTTTGGGGTACGGGTGACTAAAACCTCGCGTCGATGCTTTTCTTGGCAGCATAGGATCACTGATTTCGTCCGTGAGGACTACCCATCGGGTCTCAACCTTCATGAGAGACGGATTTGCCTATCTCTCGGCCTACATCCTTAGACCGGGACAACCATCGCCCGGCTCAGCTACCTTCCTGCGTCACACCTGTTAATACGCTAACCGCACCAGCATAGGGTCGCACGCTAGGCCCCACGCTTCACCCCGAAGGGATCCATCTAGAGGATTCAGATGCTTAGCATTACTGGATTAGTTTGGGCGGTTTTTCGCCAGTACGGGAATATAAACCCGTTGTCCATCGACTACGCCTGTCGGCCTCGCCTTAGGTCCCGACTTACCCAGGGCGGATTAGCCTGGCCCTGGAAACCTTGATCTTTCGGAGGACGGGTTTCTCACCCGTCTTTCGCTACTCATGCCTGCATTCTCACTCGTGTAGCCTCCACGGCTGGTTTACACCGCCGCTTCGCTGGCCACACGACGCTCTCCTACCCATCAACACGGCTGAACCAACACCACAAGGGTGCGGCTTACCAAAAATATCAATGCCACAACTTCGGTGGCGTGCTTGAGCCCCGTTACATTGTCGGCGCGGAATCACTTGACCAGTGAGCTATTACGCACTCTTTCAAGGGTGGCTGCTTCTAAGCCAACCTCCTGGTTGTCTGTGCAACTCCACATCCTTTCCCACTTAGCACGCGCTTTGGGACCTTAGTTGGTGGTCTGGGTTGTTTCCCTCTCGACGATGAAGCTTATCCCCCACCGTCTCACTGCTGCGCTCTCACTTACCGGCATTCGGAGTTTGGCTGACGTCAGTAAGCTTTTAGGCCCCATCGGCCATCCAGTAGCTCTACCTCCGGCAAGAAACACGCAACGCTGCACCTAAATGCATTTCGGAGAGAACCAGCTATCACGAAGTTTGATTGGCCTTTCACCCCTATCCACAGCTCATCCCCTCCATTTTCAACTGAAGTGGGTTCGGTCCTCCACGACGTCTTACCGTCGCTTCAACCTGGCCATGGATAGATCACTTCGCTTCGGGTCTAGGACATGCGACTGAATCGCCCTATTCAGACTCGCTTTCGCTACGCATTCCCCTCTCGGGTTAAGCTCGCCACATATCACTAACTCGCAGGCTCATTCTTCAAAAGGCACGCTGTCACCAGAAATCCGCACCACGAATGGCACAGCCTGGCTCCAACGGTTTGTAAGCAAACGGTTTCAGGTACTATTTCACTCCCCTCCCGGGGTACTTTTCACCTTTCCCTCACGGTACTTGTTCACTATCGGTCATGTAGGAGTATTTAGGCTTATCAGGTGGTCCTGACGGATTCACACGGGATTTCTCGGGCCCCGTGCTACTTGGGATACTCTTCGGGCGATAACTGCATTTCGACTACGGGGTTCGCACCCTCTATGACCAGGCTTTCAATCCTGTTCGTCTATACAACGCTCTAACCCTCACTGTTCGGCAGAAGCAGCAGAAAAGTCCCGCAACCCCGACCATGCAACGCCTGCCGGCTATCACACATGATCGGTTTAGCCTCATCCGGTTTCGCTCGCCACTACTAACGGAATCACTATTGTTTTCTCTTCCTGTGGGTACTGAGATGTTTCACTTCCCCACGTTCCCTCTACCCGCCCTATATATTCAGGCGGGAGTCACCAGGTCACCCAAAGGGCCTGGCGGGGTTTCCCCATTCGGAAATCCTCGGATCACAGTTCGTTTATCAACTCCCCGAGGCTTATCGCAGATTACTACGTCCTTCTTCGGCTCTACATGCCAAGGCATTCACCGTTTGCTCTTAGAAATTTGAAATCACATGAGTTTGAATCGATTAAGT
>NZ_PJJV01000018.1:0-3086 GCF_002929655.1 Cryobacterium sp. M23 | reverse complement strand
GCTGATCACGCACTACACCCGCATCCTGCGCTACATCAAGCCGGACTTCGTGCACGTCTTCGTCGACGGCCGCATCGCCGAACAGGGCGGCCCCGAACTCGCCGACCGCCTCGAAGACGAGGGCTACGATCGCTTCCAGAGCACCGACGTCGCCCGATGAGCCTCGGGACAACCGCACTGCAGTCGGCGGAATCGACCCTGGGCGCGGCGCGGTTCGATGCCGTCCAGGAGGCCCTCAAGGATGTGATCGACCCGGAACTCGGCATCAACATCGTCGACCTCGGCCTGATCTACGATCTGGGCTGGGACGATGAAAACGATGCCCTGATCATTCACATGACCCTGACCTCGGCCGGCTGCCCGTTGACCGAGGTGCTCGAGCAGGAGATCGGCGTCAACCTGGACGGCATCGTCGACCAGTTCCGCATCAACTGGGTCTGGATGCCGCCGTGGGGCATCGACAAGATCACCGACGACGGCCGGGAGATGATGAGCGCTCTTGGATTCACTATCTAGCCAGCCCGTTGCCACGAATCGGCTGAGTCTGACCGGGGCGTGCCGATGACCTATGTGATCGCCCTGCCCTGCGTCGACGTGAAGGACCGCGCCTGCGTCGACGAGTGCCCGGTCGACTGCATCTACGAGGGTGAGCGCTCGCTCTACATCCACCCCGACGAATGCATCGACTGCGGAGCCTGCGAGCCGGTCTGCCCGGTCGAGGCCATCTACTACGAGGACGACGTGCCCGAGAAGTGGGCCGAGTACTACAAGGCCAATGTCGAGTTCTTCGACGACATCGGCTCGCCCGGCGGGGCGGCGAAATCCGGCGTGTTCCAGAAGGACCACCCGATCATCGCCGCCCTGCCCCCGCAGGTGCGGCCCTGACCCTGCCGCGATCCTGAGCGCACCGCCGTGCCGGCTACGAGCGGATGCGGCGGTGCACCGACTGCGGCTTGAGGTAGACGTGCAGACCCTCCAGGCCGAATTCGACGCCGAGCCCTGAGCCATGCCGCCCCGCGAACGGGGCCGCATGGTTCGAGGCGAAGAATTTTATCCCGATCGAGCCCGTGTCCACCCGCGACGCCACCGCGAGGGCGGCATCCTCGTCTGCGGAGAAGACCGTTCCTCCGAGGCCGAAATCCGTGTTGTTGGCGATCCCGATGGCCTCCTCGAGGCGGTCGTAGCGCAAAATCGACAGCACCGGCCCGAAGACCTCCTCCCGGGCGATCCGCATGCCGGGCGTCACGTCGGCGAACACGGTCGGCGTGACGGAGAAGCCCCGGTCGAACCCGCTGGGCACGTCGCCGCCGGTCGTGGCGCGGGCACCCTCCGCCAGGCCCGACCGGATGTAACCGAGCACCGTGTCCCCCTGCGCGGCGGTCGCGCTCGGCCCGAACACGGTTGCCGGATCCATCGGGTCTCAGATCGCGACGGGGTCGATCACCGGGGTGGTTTGCGGGCGCGGGCGGCGGGCTGCAGCGCCGAGGGGGGAGTTGCGCGATTCCGACCTGGATGCGCTCGGCCGTGCCGAGCAGGATCGGCAGGTTGCGTTCGAGCTGGTGGGCGCGGCTGGTCGGCAGCACGATGCCGAGCCCGCCGACGACGCGGCCGTCAGCCTGGAAGACCGGAACCGCCAGGGAGCAGGAGCCGAGGCGAACCTCCTCCGAGGCGAGCGCGAACCCCTGCACGCGGATCTTCTCGATCTCCCGGCGGAGCTGCTCGTGGTCGGTCTTCGTGAAGGCGGTGCGGACGATCAGCGTGCCGCCGAGCACGGCGTCCTGCACCCAGTCCTCCTCGAATGCCAGGATGGCGCGCCCCATGGCGGTGGCGTGCATGGGCAGCCGGCCGCCGACCCGGGGGGCCTGCGGCACGCGCCGGGTGCCGTAGACGCGGTCGATGTAAAGCACGTCGGCCCCGTCGCGGATGGCCAGATGCGCGGTCTCCTGGGTGAGGCCCGAGAGGTCCTGCAGGTAGGGGGCGGGCCACGTCGCGCAGCTGCCGCCCCGCGTGCTGGCCGAGTTCCCAAAGGCGCAGGCCGATCTGGTTGCGGCCGCGGGCATCCCGCTGCACGGCGCCCCACTCTTCGAGCTCGCCGAGCAGGCGGCACGGTGCTCTGTGGCAGCCCGCTCTCGGCGCAGATCTCGGAGAGCGACCGCGGTGAGGCGCTCTGCTCGAAGACGGCGAGGATGCTCAGCACCCGCGACGTCACGGATTGCCCGGGTGAGGATGTCCGACCAGCCACGTTCCCCCTTGGAAACGCTCGATCGCTTGCTCAGTCTACGAGCGTTCCGATCGGTGCGGCGGGGTGCGGCACCCCCCCCCGTTCTGTTGCCCCCTGAAGTCCCCCCACGTGCGGCAGATTGCGTTTCGGATAACGTGGAGGGTGTGACCCACACTGCCCGCGACCTCGGAATCTCCTCCACCCCAGCCGCCCGGCCCGGGCTGCACGCCTGGCGGAACGCCGTGTTCGCACTCTTCTTCATTGCCGGACTCGCACTGGCCACCTGGATGTCCCGCATCCCGGCCGTGCGAGACGGCCTCGAGCTCTCGACCGCGCAGGTGGGCATTGTCATCTTCGGTCTCTCGGCCGGGTCGGTGATCGGCCTGGTGGCGGCGGTCGGGCTGCTCGCCCGCCTCGGCGCCCGGCGCGCCGTGGTACTCGGCGTCGCGATCTCCTCGGTCGGGCTCATCACGGCCGGGGTCGGCACGAGCCTGCTGGGGTCCACCGAGCTGGTCTTCGCCGGGCTGGCCCTGGTCGGTTTCGGGATGGGCTCGGTCGACGTCATGATGAACGTCGAGGGGGCGGCGGTTGAGCGGGCGATCGGCAAGACGCTGATGCCGCTGATGCACGCCTGCTTCAGCCTCGGCACCGTGGTCGGCGCACTGGCGGGCGCGGGGGCATCCTTCGTCTCGTTGCCGGTGTTCTGGCACCTGGCCGGGGTTGCGCTCCTCGTGCTCGCCACGGCCGTCGCCGGGGTGCGGTATATCCCGGTGCGAGCGGAGCTCGGCGACGAGCCGGCGACGGCGTCGGCGTCGGGCGCGGAGCCGGGCGTCGCGCCGGGCGTCGCGCCGGGCGTCGCGCCGGG
>NZ_PJJV01000017.1:0-2679 GCF_002929655.1 Cryobacterium sp. M23 | reverse complement strand
GGTGAGTTCTGCTTCGATGGCCGCCTGGAGGCGTTCTTCGAGCAGGGGGGAGCCGATTTGTTGCACGATCTCGCTGAGGAAGCCGCGCACGACGAGGCGCCGGGCCTCGTCTTCGCTGATGCCGCGGGACTGCAGGTAGAACAGCTGCTCGTCGTCGAAGCGGCCGGTCGCGCTCGCGTGCCCGGCCCCCGTGATGTCGCCGGTCTCGATCTCGAGGTTCGGGATCGAGTCCGCCCGGGTGCCTTCGGTGAGCACGAGGTTACGGTTCTGTTCGTAGCTGTCGGTCCCGGCCGCATCCCGCCCGATCAGGACGTCGCCGATCCACACGGTGCGGGCACCCTGACCCTGCAACGCACCCTTGTAGGTGACGCGGCTGCGACTGTTCGGCGCGACATGGTTCACGAACACCTGCTGCTCGAGGTGCTGGCCGGCGTCGGCGAAGTACAGGCCGAGCAGCTCCGTGTCCGAACCGATCCCGGCTAGACGCACCGACGGGTTCACCCGCACGATGCTGCCGCCCAGGCTCACCACGATGTGCTTCAACCGTGCGTCGCGGCCGATGGTGGCGAAGTGGTTCGTCAGGTGCACGGCCGTGTCGCCCCATTCCTGCAGACTGACCACGGTCAGGTTCGCGGACTCGCCCAGGATGATCTCGACGTTCTCGCTCAGCCGGGCCGCACCCGTGTTCTCCAGGATCAGGATGGCCTGGCTGAATGGCTTGGCCTCGATGATGGTGTGCGCGCCGCGCGCGCCGGAACCCAGGCCGGCACGGGTGACCGTGACCTCCTTGGCCTCCTCACCGCTGATCGTGATCGCGAGAGCCTTCTCGAAACTCGACCACGCGTTCGCCGACGCGCGCTCCTCGGGCGCCCCGGCCGAACCGATCCGCGGGTCGGTGCGATCGACCCAGGCGACGCTGACCCCGGGGACGCGTGAAGACTCGACCGGGTACTCCGACCCGTCGAGCACACCCGCGGTCAGGTCGGTGAACTTCTTCACCGGCGATAGCTTCCAGACCGCTTCACGACCCGTGACGGGACCGAAGTCGGCCACGTTCACGCTCGCGAACCGGTCCGACCGGGTCTGCACCGGCACATAACCGAAACGGCCGTCCGAGTGCTCCTTGATGCCGTGCTGCTCCGCAGTAGGCATGGCATCCGTTGTGGATGCCGGGGTGGTTGGTGGGGAATTGAGTTGTGCAGAGGCGGCGGACATTTAGCCGACGGATCCTTCCATGCCCATTTCAATGAGCTTGTTGAGTTCAAGGGCGTACTCCATCGGCAGCTCCCGGGCAATCGGCTCGATGAAGCCGCGCACGATCATGGCCATCGCCTCATCTTCGGGCATCCCCCGGCTCATCAGGTAGAACAGCTGCTCCTCGCTGACCCGCGACACCGTGGCCTCATGGCCCAACTGCACATCATCGACCCGGATATCGATCGACGGATACGTGTCCGAACGCGATTTCGTGTCCACCAGCAACGCGTCACAGCGCACCGTGTTCGCGGAGTGGTGCGCCGTGGCATCCACCCGCACCTCACCACGGTAACCAGACCGGCCACCACCCCGGGCAATCGACTTCGACACGATCGAAGACTGCGTATACGGCGCCATGTGGATCATCTTCGCGCCCGCATCCTGATGCTGACCGGGACCCGCGAACGCCACCGACAGGGTCTCCCCCTTAGCGTGCTCACCCATCAGATAAATCGACGGGTACTTCATCGTGACCTTGGAACCGATGTTGCCGTCGATCCACTCCATCGTGGCACCCTCCGCGGCCGTCGCACGCTTCGTGACCAGGTTGTAGACGTTCGTGGACCAGTTCTGGATAGTCGTGTAGCGAACGCGGGCATTTTTCTTCACAACAATCTCGACCACCGCGGAGTGCAGAGAATCGGACGAGTAGATCGGGGCCGTGCACCCCTCGATGTAGTGCACGTAGCTGCCCTCGTCGGCGATGATCAGGGTGCGCTCAAACTGCCCCATATTCTCCGTATTGATGCGGAAGTAGGCCTGCAGCGGGATCTCCACGTGCACGCCCGGCGGCACATAAACGAAAGAGCCGCCCGACCACACCGAGGTGTTCAGCGCCGCGAACTTGTTGTCGCCGGAGGGAATGATCGTGCCGAAGTACTCCTCGAAGAACTCCGGATGCTCCCTCAACGCCGTGTCAGTATCCATGAAGATGACACCCTGCGCAGCCAATTCTTCGTTGATCTGGTGGTAGACCACCTCGGACTCATACTGGGCCGCGACGCCGGAGACAAGACGCTGACGCTCGGCCTCGGGGATGCCGAGCTTCTCATAGGTGCTCTTGATGTCCTCGGGCAGGTCGTCCCAAGTCTGGGCCTGCTTCTCCGTGGAACGAACAAAATACTTGATGTTGTCGAAATCGATGCCCGACAGGTCAGCACCCCAAGTCGGCATCGGCTTGCGCTCAAACAATTCGAGGGCCCTGAGGCGACGCTGCAGCATCCACTCAGGCTCGCCCTTGAGATTGGAGATATCGGTCACCACCTCCGGCGAAATCCCGCGGCGGGCGGAGGCACCAGCAGCATCGGAGTCGGACCACCCGAATTCGTAGACACCGAGCCCCGCAAGTTCGGGGCGGTCAAGAAGGACGTCAGACATATTTACCTCTTCTGCCACCCCGGCAACCCGGATATTAGTCCGGTC
>NZ_PJJV01000016.1:0-2341 GCF_002929655.1 Cryobacterium sp. M23 | reverse complement strand
GATTCAAGACGCCAGCCGAAGCGATGAACGAGCTACTCTTCATCGCAAACACCGGTGTTGCGACCACCGGTTGAATCCGCCCAATACGCGTCAGCGCAGATCACCGCGTTCGCTGCCGCACATGGCATTACCCGGTCGATGGGACACACCGGAATTTGCTGGGACAACGCAATGGCGGAAAGTTTCTTCGCCACGCTCAAGACCGAGTTCTACCCGCAAAAGACATCCAATACGAAGTCTTCGGCCCCGACCTGTGGCTAGCCGATTTCCAATCGTAAGTTGTTCCAACCTGTCGGTCAGTGCGTGGGATGTCAGATGGATTGCCGATAGCCGAAGAACTCATGGTCGTTGTCGTACCCACCCAGACCACCGCCGACCTCGGAGAAGTCTTCGACGAATTCGATGCCCTTAATCCACTTGACCAGCTTGAAACCGAGCTGCACCTCGTTGCGCAACCGCAGCGGAGCACCGTGACCGAACGACAGCGTTTCATCATTCATGTCATAGGCCAGCATGGTCAGTTTGTAACTCATCTGCTCGATCGGTTGAGCGTCGTAGTAAATCCCACCATCAGGACCGACCGCAAAGGAGTAAAAAATCACCCACTTCGCTTCCGGCTTCGGCTTCGCGATGTCAAGAATGGTCTGCATTGAGACGCCGCCCCACTTCGCGACACCCGACCAGCCCTGAATGCAAAAGTGCTGCGTGATTTGCTCGTGGTGTGACAGCGCCCGTAATTGCTCAAGGTCCAACTCCACCGGATTATCAACGAGCCCACCGATTTGCAGCTTGTAATCCGTGAAGGTGCCAGCTTGGAGCTTCTTGTACTCCTCCGATTCCGGGTACTTACCGTTATGCCAGAAATAGGGAGAGATATCTTTCTCCGTGTACTGACCCGGCTTCGAATCGATGTGCTCGAACAACCGCTGCGCGGGACCGATCAGCGCATACCCCACCTTCTGCACCACACGCGGATGCCGGTACGTGAACGGTGTCGCCGCCACCCAGCCGATGATGATGACCACCATCGAGGCGGCGAAGATCAAAAACCCGACCCAGGAGCTGTCGTCCCGTGACGCGTACATGTGGTTGAGGTTGCGGAGGGCGCCGGTGGTCAGCACGAGGGTCACGTGGATGATGATGAACATGACGAACCAGGCGAGCACCAAGAAATGGAGTGATCGTGCGACCTGGATACTGAAGACCGAACTGATGGTCCGGAATTTGGTCGACAACGCCGGTGACATCCCGAGCCCGGTGATGAGAGCGGCCGGAGCGGCGATGAACACGGTGATGAAGTAGGCGATCAGTTGCAGACCGTTGTAGTTGACCCAGCCGTTTTCCGTCGGCCAGTCTAGCGACAGATATTGGATTGCGACCGAAATGGAATGCGGGATGACGTCCCAACTCATGGGGACCAAGCGCATCCACTGGCCGGTGACGAAGATCAGAACGTAGAACACGATTCCGTTGAGTAACCACAACGTGTCAACGCCGAGGTGCCACCAGCGGGCGAGCCCGATGGAGTGACGACGCCCCGGCAAGCCGACGCCGTCCGGCAAGGTGATCGATTCCTGCTTCGACGTATACAGCGGATCACTCGGCACCGGCTTCTGCATACGCAACCAGTCTTTACCCGGTGTGGAGTGCCTGGACCAGTACAAACGCGGGTGATCGGCGATGATTGTGACGCCGGAGCGGATGATGAAGATCATCAGAAAAGCATTCAGGAAGTGCTGCCAGCCCAGCCATGCAGGGAAACCCACCGGCGCGTTCTCCGGAAGCTCAGACTCGCCAGGATACTGTTGAATGAAATCCTGCACGGCAGGGAGCTCGCGTATCCCCTTCGCTACCGCGATGCCGATGACCAGGAGCACCAAGCCGATCGGAATCAACCACAACAGGTTGAACCACTTGCTCTTACCAATTCGCACCCGCGGAGCGACACCGTACTGGGCTGGGAGACCGCCTGCCCAGTGTTCGTCGACCGCGGTGTAGTGCGTGCTGTCAAGCTCCGAACGGAAGCTTCGCATCCCCCCCGGCCCACGATCGGGGGCGGGAACATTCTGCTCTTCCAGTCCGGACGTCATGTCGTGAGCTTAGCAACCGCTAAAATGCCAGCACCAGACTGACGGGATCTGCCCGCACGTCGATGATTGTCCCCGACATGGACATGGACACGGAAGCGGCCAAACTCTGCCGATATCCGGCTACATGGGAGTCGATCACCGTCGAAGCTAGCTTTATACTGGCCCTGACTCCGTTGAGTGGACACCTCACAAGAGAGAATGTTCACTATGGCAAGATCACGTCGGGAGTTCACTCCTGAGTACAAAGACGA
>NZ_PJJV01000015.1:0-2211 GCF_002929655.1 Cryobacterium sp. M23 | reverse complement strand
TCAGGAGTGAACTCCCGACGTGATCTTGCCATAGTGAACATTCTCTCTTGTGAGGTGTCCACCCAACGGGGTCAGGGCCACACCATGGCGAACGAGAGTCGCCCGACGAGCGCGGGGACAAAGACCCTCAGTGCGCCGGTCGTGCGCAGTACCTCGAGGTAGCCGCTACTCATGTTCGCGGGGCCGCGTCGTGGTTCACGACCTCGAACAACGCGAGGGTGGCACTCATGCGGATGCCTTCTGGTGTGGCGGAGGGCATCGCTTCATCGTGGATAAGTTTCCCGATCTCGCGTGACATGTCGCGGATACGTTCCCATGCCTCGCGGGAGACGGTGACCTCCGCCTCGGTGAACACGAATTCGGATCCCGACAGGTAACGCGCGCTGCGGGCGATCAGCTCCGCGGCGAGGGAACTCATCAGAGCCTGGTGCTCGTCGACGCGTCCCGAACCGAGCGCTTCGCCGCTCGGGGGGTCATGTCGGTAGCGTTTGGCGGTCCCGCCACGAATATTCGTCTCCTCGACAAGCTGCACGAGTCCCGCCTGAGCCAAACGACGCAGGTGGTAGCTCACGTTCGCTTGGCTCTCATCCAAGACACGCGCCGCCTCCGTAGCGCTGAGAGCCTCTGCAGTCAGAAGAGAAAGCAAACGCAGGCGCAACGGGTGAGCTACCGCCCGGAGGCCATCGAGATCGTAGGGATTGGTGGCATCCGGCATGCCCAAACGATATGCCAAAAAACACCCAACCCCCAAATCGTTCTTTTGCGGTCATCTGTCCGGGGCACATGCCCAGGCAACTCAAGGCACCGTCCGAGCTGGAGTGCCCTGAAACCTGACGATGATCGGGCTCACGTTTGAACAAAACGGCCTGTCCGCCGGCACCGAGCGCCGTGCCCGGAGGGGAACCCCATGCGGGACGCGTGACTTGCGTGTCAGAGTGCCTGCAAGCACCGCCTCGACGACGAAGCTCAAGTCGATCGAGAAGGGGCTGGTCCCCGCGGACGACCGAACCGCGATCCGGAATTTGGATGCGTCCTGAGCCTGGGTTGCGTCTAAATCAGCGACAGCACGACGGGTAGAACTAGGGCAACTCCAACGTATGCGAATGCAGTAAGCGGGATGATGCTGCATAGAGAGAGCGGTTGGTGTCGAGTACGAGAAAGAGTCGCGAGCAGGAACCCACGCCGAGAATTGCGAACACGTACCAACCGTCCGAGAACCCTGCCGTCACTACATCGGTCTTGTTGAGCCGGTAGAGCGCTTCGGAGAAGAAGAGAGAAGCCATGAGAGCGACGCCGTACGTCGCCCAACGGGACCGGATTTTGATAAGGTACCCAGCCAGCCCGAGGAGTGGGCTGAACATGAGAGCGCCAATCATGTATTAAGTGTCACCGGTCCAGCTTCCGATGATCCCGAACTGCGCCCACATTCCTATGTAGAAACCACATCAGCGGCGAGAACCGAGAGAAGCCCGGCGACCGTCGCTAAGCCGCCCGTGACCGACAGGTAGTCGACGAAATAGGAGATGAAGAGCCAGACCGAATAGCAGTTCGTCAACTGAACGAGGGGCTCTGGAAGGTAGGTCTGCCCGAGGGACGTGAGAAAGCCCCAGATCAGACCTGCGCTCAATAGTCCCGTCAGGCGCCCGAGACCAGCAGCTGACAGTACGCGCGGACGTTCTCGATTCCCAGGGACTTCCACCGCGCTATCCATACGGCGAGGCTAGTAGTGCCAGAAGTCGACGAGTTTCTGTGACCCTATTCGCCGGTTGTGGTGCGCGCCGAGGTGAATCTCCGACGCGCGCGGCATCGGCGCCTGAGCCTTCGCACACGACCGCTCGATGGAAACAGCCACTCCCCCTAAATATGCCTTCACCGCGTTCCCGTACGAGGAACCTCCATCGGGACGGTCCGGGTCTGATTCTGTTAGAGCGATGCGCGCCAGGTTCGTCGAGTGGCGAGCCGGGCGGTCAGGAAGAGCGCGACGCCAAGGACTCCGAGGATCGCGGCGAACGTGATTCCCCAGTCCCACACGCTGGTCTGGGTATGCACCAGGAGGAGTTCGTGTTCGCTCGTGAAATAGGAGCATCGGACCCCAACGGGAAAGAACGAAAATGCACCGCTCGCGGTCCAGTGTTAACGCCGACCGAAAACAGGACCATTAACGCCGATTGAAAACAGGACCACCGACCAGTATGGAAGGTGATCAATATG
>NZ_PJJV01000014.1:0-2136 GCF_002929655.1 Cryobacterium sp. M23 | reverse complement strand
GTGTTAACGCCGACCGAAAACAGGACCATTAACGCCGATTGAAAACAGGACCACCGACCAGTATGGAAGGTGATCAATATGGACGATTGGGCGAAGATACGCCAACTGTTTTCGACGGGTGAGTACTCGAAGCGGGAGATCGGGCGGCTCGTCGGCGTCTCGCGGGGGACGGTGGAGCGGGCGCTGGAAACGGACCGGCTGCCGAAGTACCAGCGGCCCGCTGTCGGGTCGAGTTTCGACGCGTTCGCCCCGCAGGTTCGGGCGTTGTTGGCCGTGACGCCGTCGATGCCGGCGTCGACGCTGGCCGAGCGCGTCGGCTGGCCCGGGTCCGCGTCGGTGTTCCGCGAGAAGGTCGCCGGCGTCCGGCCGGAGTATGTCCCGCCGGATCCCGCGGACCGCCTCGTTCACGAGCCGGGCCGGCAGGTCCAGTGCGACTTGTGGTTCCCGCACGAGCCGTTGCCGCTGGGACACGGGCAAGAGGGCATGCCGCCGGTGCTGGTGATGACGTCGACGTTCTCCGGGTTCTTCCAGGCGGTGATGTTGCCGTCGCGGAAGACACCCGATCTGCTCGGCGGGATGTGGTCTCTGCTGCAAGCCGCGCAGGCGGTGCCGAAACGGCTGCTTTGGGACAACGAGACCGGCATAGGCCGCGGCAAACTCACCGAGCCTACGGCCGCGTTCGCCGGGACGCTGGGCACCGAGATCAAGCTCCTCAAGGCGCGAGATCCGGAGTCCAAGGGCATGGTCGAGCGCCGCAACCGGTTCTTCCGCTCGTCGTTCATGCCGGGCCGCGACTTCGCCTCACCGCAGGACTTCAACGAACAGATGGCGGCCTGGCTGCCGATCGCGAACGCGCGGCACTCCCGCTCACGGCGGGCCAGTCCGATCGACCTGATCGCCCAGGACCGGGCCGCGATGCGCCCACTCTCACCCGTGGTCCCAGACGTTTTGTTCCGCAACACGGTTCGGCTGCCCCGGGATTACTACGTTCGGGTGCACTCGAACGACTACTCCGTCGCGCCGGCCTTGATCGGCAGGCTTGTGGACGTGACCGCTGACCTCGAGCGCATCCACGTCGCTCACAACGGTGTCACCGTCACCTCCCACGACCGCGCTTGGGCCAGGCAGTTGACCGTCACCGACCCCGACCACGTCGCCCAGGCCGCCGTGTTGCGCCGCCAGTTTCAGACGCTGCGCCGCCATCAACGACCCCAGGCTCACGTCGCTTTCGTCGAGACAGCCAGCCTCTCGTCCTACGACGACGTGTTCGGTGTTGACACCGGTCGCGGCCTGACTGATCTGAGCCTGATCGCATGAGCGCGACCGCATCTCAGATCGAGTACTGCGCCCGCGCGCTGCGCGCCCCGAGGATCGGCGACGCGTTCCGGCGCCTGGGCGACCAAGCCCGCGACGCCGGCTGGTCGCACGAGGAATACCTCGCCGCGGTCCTTTCCCGCGAGGTCTCTGAGCGGGAAGCGTCAGGTGCGGCGCTGCGGATCAAAGCCGCCCGGTTCCCTGGGCACAAGACGTTGGAGGACTTCAACTTCGATCACCAACCCTCCGCCGACCGGAACCTGATCGCGCACCTGGGCACGAGCACCTTCGTCACCGAGGCGAAGAACGTCGTCCTCCTCGGCCCGCCCGGCACCGGCAAGACACACCTCGCCGTCGCACTCGGCGTTCAGGCCGCCAAGCACGGCCACCGCGTCCTCTTCGACACCGCAACGGGCTGGGTCGCCCGCCTCCAGGACGCCCATTCCCGCGGGAAACTCGCCGCGGAGCTGACCCGGCTGCGCCGCTACAGCGTCCTGATCTGCGATGAAGTCGGCTACATCCCGTTCGATCAGGACGCTGCGAACCTGTTCTTCCAGCTCATCGCGAGCCGCTACGAACACGCGTCGCTGATCATGACGAGCAACCTGTCATTCGGGCTCTGGGGCGAGGTCTTCGGCGACCCGACCGTCGCCTCCGCGATGATCGACCGCATCGTCCACCACGCCGACGTGATCAGCCTCAAAGGCACCAGCTACCGGCTCAGAAGCCACCAGCCGGCACCCGGTACGGCATAGTAGAAACACACATAGTGGCCCTGTTTTCAAACGGCACTACTGGCCCTGTTTTGGGTCGGCGTTAACA
>NZ_PJJV01000013.1:0-1803 GCF_002929655.1 Cryobacterium sp. M23 | reverse complement strand
GGACTTCCTGGTTCTCGCCCTACGTCAAACGGCGGACTTGCTCTGAGCTACTGGCCTCAACTCACCCTGACACGTAGGGGGGTGGCGACTTCGGTGCGGAGCTGGTGCAGCTCGTAGGCCCTGTCGTCGAACCCTCTACCGGAACGCCGGTGAGGTCGCTTCTACGATGCCACCGACGGAACCTCCTAGAAGCTGTCAGACGCAGCGCCTGGCACGGGCCGCCGCCACCTTGATGAACCTTCGGCAAATCGTGCTGTGCAAGCGCAGCACTGGCCTCTGGACTCAGATCACCGAGGGTCGCATCAGGTTAAAGACATCTGGCTGGGCCTCGAGGAGCCGGGCGTTCAAGGCCTGGACCCCATTCAGCTCGGCAAACAGAAATTCTTGATCGGAAACGGGGACCATCATGAGCCACGTGATGACCAGGTCGTCCGACTCCAGGTCCTCAATGTCGTTCCAGAGAAAAGGCGATACAAACAGTGCGTGTGGCACTGAAACGGCTTGATCAAATCCCGACATCACGTCAGGGAAGATCGTGTCTGGCCAAATTGAATGCTTGCCGGAGGCGATATTGAGTGCGCTTCCGATCAAACCGCTTTGGATCACTTTCCAATTGCTTCCAGCCGCAGCCAGGAGTTCTACCCCGAGGTTTTTCCCGCCACCGGTTGAGAGGTTCGTGTACTGACTCATTCCGATAGTGGCGTAGGAGGTCACGCCGGACTGGGGGATGTTATCGCATTCGATCAGGTTGAGCGACGGCAGGCCTTCCTCCCCTCCCGGAGAGAGCAGGATCTTGGGCTCGACAGAAGGCGCAACGCCGAAAGCGGTCATGGTGTGACGCGTGATTTGTCTGGCTGTGAACATGGCTCTCAGAATTCCGCTAGGTTCGTGCGCGGCGCGGCGAGGCGAGGCGAGGCGCGGTTCGTCTTCTTTGGTGTCCGCCGCAACACCGTGCGGTTGTGGTCCAAGAAGATTCCCGGACGGAGCCCACTTAGGCACCTCGACCGGCTGCGGCCAAACGTGGTTGTACCATATCCTCAATTGGCGTCACCGTCTGTGACCACTTCGAGCCAGTTGGCTCACGCCGAACAGAATTTCGCATCGACGAGACCACTCGGAGTTCGAGCAAACGGTGTGTGAGACCGGATGCTCAGCGAGGATCTAAGGGAACGTCCTACGGGCACTCGCCATCGCGGTGCTGGGGTTCTCGTTTCATCTACGCCGATTGCAATTGATCCGCGACGGCCGCGGCTTTGGAGTTTCTGAGCAGCGGCACGGAGGCGGCCATCACGAGGATGAGGGCCATTCCGCCGCCGATGATGAATCCAAGACGGGGCTCTACGGCGTCCATGGCTAACCCCACCATGACGGCGGCAACGGCGGCACCAGCGTTGACTGCCGTGTTGATCCAGCTAGATGCCTCGGTGCGCACCTCTGCAGCGGTGAGGTCGTCCGCGAGTAAGTAGCCGGTCACGAGCGACGGGGCCAGGAAGAAGCCCACCGCAGCGAGTCCGAAGCCGAGGGCCGCGACAAACTCAATTGCCGTGAGGAGTGCGCACCGCGCGGTCATGACTGTGACCGAGATGAGTAGTCGTTTTACGAGCGAGCTCCTCCAGATTCGCTGGCCGTAGAGCAGGCCTCCGACTGCGCTTCCGGCGGCGAAAGAGGCGAGAAGGATGCCGGCCACGCCGACCGATCCCTGTCTGTCGGCGATTGCGGGTGCCCTACGTGTCAGGGTGAGTTGAGGCCAGTAGCTCAGAGCAAGTCCGCCGTTTGACGTAGGGCGAGAACCAGGAAGTCCGA
>NZ_PJJV01000012.1:0-1776 GCF_002929655.1 Cryobacterium sp. M23 | reverse complement strand
GTGCAGGTTCGGGTGTGGCGTGCGGGTGTGGCGTGCGGCGGTGAGCCGTGCAGGTTCGGGTGTGGCAGGCGGGGCGTCAGCCCGAGAGCGCCCACATCGCGACGGCGCTGGCGGCGGCCACGTTGAGGGAGTCGATGCCGTGCTTCATCGGGATCTGCACCACGGTGTCGGAGGCCGCCAATGCGTCCGGGGTGAGCCCCTCACCCTCCGCGCCGAGCAGCAGCGCCAGCCGCTCGTGCTCGTGCCCGGGGAAGTCGCGCAGGCTCACGGCATCCGTTGTCAGGGCGAGCGCGGCGAGGTGGAAACCGTGCCGAGTGAGCAGCGCGCGGGTACTCGGCCAGTCGCCGACGCGGGTCCAGGGCACCTGCAGCACGGTGCCCATCGAGACGCGGATGGCGCGACGGTAGAAGGGGTCGGAGCAGTGCGGTGTGACCAGGATCGCGTCGGCGCCGATGGCCCCGGCGGAGCGGAAGATCGCGCCGACGTTCGTGGGGTCGGACACATTCTCGAGGATCACGATGCGACGGGCGCCGGCGAGTAGCGACTCCGGGTCGGGCAGCTCGGGCCGGTGCATCGAGGCGATCACGCCGCGGTGCAGCACGTAGCCGGTGAGCTCGGCGAGAAGCGCCCCCGGGCCGACGAAGACCGGCACGTCCTCGCCGACGAGGGCGCGGGCCTCCGGGGCGGTGTTGCCGAGTGTGAGCACCGACCGCGGCCGGTGTCCGGCGCGCAGGGCCCGCTCGAGAATCAATGCCGATTCGGCTATATACAGGCCGTGTTCGGTGCCGCGCGCCTTTTTCAGTGCCACATCGGTGAGATGGGCGTAGTCCGAAAGCCGCGGATCGCTGAGGTCGCTGATCTCGATGACGGGCATCCGATCAGTCTAATCGCGGGGCGGGGGCGGGTGGCTGGGTGCGGGGGCGGGTGGCTGGATGCGGGCCGCCTCGGGGCTAACTCAGGAGATCTGGGCGGCGGACGGCAGCCGGCACCCGGACCACTGCGGCGATCCCACGGATGCCGCGGCGCATCTCCGGAGTTAGCCGCACCCTTCATCCGCCCGGCGGGCACGGACAGCCTGGGTGCCCCGGCGCCCGAGTGGCCCCGCCGGTAGCGGATTCACGGCCCCCGGAGCACAGGCAACGGCTTCGGCCGGGCCCAGATTTGCAGTAGTTATGTACCGGTAAGGGTTGCGCCCTGGGGCTAACTCAGGAGATCCGGGCGGCGGACGGCAGCCGGCACCCGGACCAGTGCGGCGATCCAACGGATGCGGCGGCGCATCTCCTGAGTTAGCCGCACCGCTCGACGTGTCGGCACGATCCCGTGTGACCGGTCCTGTGTGATCGGTCCTGGCGGCACTGTGCTATCGGCCGGGTCGTGTGATGGTGAGATCATGGCTGCGGATTCCTCCCGGCCAGGGGGTGCCCGGCATCCGTCAGCAACCGGTCAGCGGCAGGAACATCCCCGCAGCCATCAACGTCATCGCCAGCGCCATACTCAGGTGCTGGGCCGACTCCAGTCGGAGCGTGGCCGGCTCGACCCCCCGACCCGGTGGGGCGGCGCGCCGACCGCACGGCGCTGGCCGCAAGGGCAACGGATGCCGCAGCCAGCAGTACCACAAGCCGGGCCGGCAGCGTTCCGCCGTCGGTGATCGCCCGCGCGTGCCCGGCATGGGCGCCGTTTCCCACAGCGGTCCCGGCCACAGCGGTCCCGGCGACAGCGGGCGCAGCGGCAGCGGTCCCGGCGACAGCGGGCGCAGCGGCAGCGGGCGCAGCGGCA
>NZ_PJJV01000011.1:0-1690 GCF_002929655.1 Cryobacterium sp. M23 | reverse complement strand
TGCTGTGCTCCTTAGAAAGGAGGTGATCCAGCCGCACCTTCCGGTACGGCTACCTTGTTACGACTTAGTCCTAATCACCGATCCCACCTTCGACAGCTCCTCCCCTTGCGGGTTAGGCCACTGGCTTCGGGTGTTACCGACTTTCATGACTTGACGGGCGGTGTGTACAAGGCCCGGGAACGTATTCACCGCAGCGTTGCTGATCTGCGATTACTAGCGACTCCGACTTCATGAGGTCGAGTTGCAGACCTCAATCCGAACTGAGACCGGCTTTTTGGGATTCGCTCCACCTTGCGGTATTGCAGCCCTTTGTACCGGCCATTGTAGCATGCGTGAAGCCCAAGACATAAGGGGCATGATGATTTGACGTCATCCCCACCTTCCTCCGAGTTGACCCCGGCAGTATCCCATGAGTTCCCACCATTACGTGCTGGCAACATAGGACGAGGGTTGCGCTCGTTGCGGGACTTAACCCAACATCTCACGACACGAGCTGACGACAACCATGCACCACCTGTATAGAGACCTTGCGGGGCGACTGTTTCCAACCGTTTCCTCTATATGTCAAGCCTTGGTAAGGTTCTTCGCGTTGCATCGAATTAATCCGCATGCTCCGCCGCTTGTGCGGGCCCCCGTCAATTCCTTTGAGTTTTAGCCTTGCGGCCGTACTCCCCAGGCGGGGAACTTAATGCGTTAGCTGCGACACGGAGACCGTGGAATGGTCCCCACATCTAGTTCCCAACGTTTACGGCATGGACTACCAGGGTATCTAATCCTGTTCGCTCCCCATGCTTTCGCTCCTCAGCGTCAGTTACGGCCCAGAGATCTGCCTTCGCCATTGGTGTTCCTCCTGATATCTGCGCATTCCACCGCTACACCAGGAATTCCAATCTCCCCTACCGCACTCTAGTCTGCCCGTACCCACTGCAGGCCCGAGGTTGAGCCTCGGGTTTTCACAGCAGACGCGACAAACCGCCTACGAGCTCTTTACGCCCAATAATTCCGGACAACGCTTGCACCCTACGTATTACCGCGGCTGCTGGCACGTAGTTAGCCGGTGCTTTTTCTGCAGGTACCGTCACTTTAACGCTTCTTCCCTACTAAAAGAGGTTTACAACCCGAAGGCCGTCGTCCCTCACGCGGCGTTGCTGCATCAGGCTTTCGCCCATTGTGCAATATTCCCCACTGCTGCCTCCCGTAGGAGTCTGGGCCGTGTCTCAGTCCCAGTGTGGCCGGTCACCCTCTCAGGCCGGCTACCCGTCGTCGCCTTGGTGAGCCATTACCTCACCAACTAGCTGATAGGCCGCGAGCTCATCCTTGACCAAAATTCTTTCCACCCCAGAAGATGCCTTCCAAGGTCGTATCCGGTATTAGACGTCGTTTCCAACGCTTATCCCAGAGTCAAGGGCAGATTGCTCACGTGTTACTCACCCGTTCGCCACTGATCAAAAGAGCAAGCTCCTCATCACCGTTCGACTTGCATGTGTTAAGCACGCCGCCAGCGTTCGTCCTGAGCCAGGATCAAACTCTCCGTAAATGTTTGACTGCACGGCCACCGAAGTGACCGGCACATCTAGTGCAGAAAGCCACCGGAATAGGCGAACAATCTGCAAGTTTGAAACTGACAGAACAAATCATTACTGACTTGCTTTGTTGTTTAAATGTTTTCCAAAGGAATCTCTTCCGCGGT
>NZ_PJJV01000010.1:0-1676 GCF_002929655.1 Cryobacterium sp. M23 | reverse complement strand
ATGCGACGCGGTTACGAGAATCGCCGCGCCGCGAGATTCCGGCGATCTGCAAAGGCGAAGAAGGGGAGTCGTGAGACGTCTTGTACCCCTAGGGTTATAAGACACAAGGTGCCGTGCTTGTACTCGTGCGTTTGACGTCCCGTCAGCGGGCCTAATATCGGGCGAGTCAAACGGACACGTCGCGATCCGCCAGCGTCGGAATCGCCTGGCTCCGGGCAAGTGCCCGTTGAGGAAGCCTGTTCGGTGAAACGGAGGATCGTCGCACGATGGCTCTTCACATCAACGAAGCGCCGCAGGCCTGCCGAGATTTACATGCTTCCAGGGACTTGGTCGCCCCATTCTGGGGGCTGACGGTAGGTGCAGCAGGGCCGTAGCGTGTGGCCATCTGCCGTAGTCACACTAGGGCTGGTGGTATCGCCATGAATGCGCTGATGAAGGGGAACGGATCTAGGTGTCCGAAACTGTACCTACAGAGCGCACCTGGCTCCACCTGCTCTGGGCTCTTCCGATTCCAGTGTTTGTGAGTTCGGTCCTGCTGATCAGCGCGCTTTGGGACTTCTGCGGTATCAATGGATGTACAGGTGGAGGGTTCGGAATCAGTCGGGATATCGGCGGCACGATCGGTAACCTTGCGCCAATTCCATTTCTTATCGGACTCCCCATTCTCCTCGTGCCCTGGTCGCCCAAGCGCGGAGTCCGGGCGGTTGTCGCTCTCGTGACCGGAGTGGCTTTCGCGGGTCTCGGATTCGCAATTCTCGTGTCGATGGCCTCGTAACCCCGGACACAGATAGCCTCATTCGCTGGAGCTCTCGATGGTTGTCAAAACATCCATGTGTCTCGTAACCAAAGCGCCTCCCATGGGTTTCGAAACTGTTGGGTAGCGAGGGCTAGTGGTGGAAAACGCAGCCGAAGGCGAATCTCTTCCGGGTGGGGTAAGCGGGGCGGCCCGGTCGATATGAGCGCCAGGGTCTTCCCGTTGTGCGGGTGCGTGCGTTCAGGGTCCGGCATACGGGCAGCGCGACAAGGCGGGGTGATGGTGCCATTGACAATGAGTTAGGCCGACGTGCCCCGTTGCGCAACTCCGCCGGCTTGGGTTTTGGTGGTGAGGTAGAGGCGGTGGGCGGTGATCACGAGGGCGAGCCACGCTGCGCCGAGCGACCAAGCGACCACGACGTCGGTGAACCAATGATGGCCAAGATAAACCCTGCTCAGCCCCATGGTGAGGGCGAATGTCACTGCGGCCGCGATTGTGAATGCTCGCGCCCGTTTTGAGCGCTGACGCAGGATGATGAGATACGTGACAACCCCGGCGATCACGAGGGCGTTGAGGGCATGTCCACTGGGGAATGATGCTGAGTACTCAAACGGAGGGACGGCGTCAGTCAGCGGAGGACGGGCGCGGGCGATGAGTTGTTTTCCTGCGATGGTCATCAGAAGGGAATCGGCGGCGGCGGCGGTGATTAGGATCACCGGCGTCCATGACCGGCGCTTGACGCCAGGATGATGATGGCCAGCAAAGCAAGAATTGGCATACCGATCGGACCGCCAACATTCGTGTAGGCCGTGATTGCCGCATTCAGGGCCGGTGACCGCATTGGCCTTGACCCCGGAGAGTGGACACGGGTTAAGCGGCGAGTTGGATCTCTGCGGCCTGTGACGAGTATTGCATTTCGAAG
>NZ_PJJV01000009.1:0-1495 GCF_002929655.1 Cryobacterium sp. M23 | reverse complement strand
TTTGGCGGGCTGGTTGATCCAGGCCGCGTCGGGGATGGCGAGGATCTTTGGGTTGAGGTTGGTGCTGAAGCGTTCGGGGTTACGGGCGCGGGCGGCGGCCAGGGTCGTCGCCCGTTCGAGGGCTTTGCCTGCCGCGAGGCCGTAGTGAACGTCAGCGGGTGTGTTCAGGCCGATTCCGGTGTGGCGGTGGGTGTAGTTGTAGCCCTCGACGAAAGCGTCCATGAACCGTCTGGCATCGCCAAGACTGCCGAAGCGTTCGGGAAAGACCGGGGCGAACTTCAACGTCTTGAACCACGCCTCCGAATACGGATTGTCGTTGCTGACTCGGGGCCTGGAGTGCGACTTGGTGACCTCGAGATCCGAGAGCAGCGCGGCGACGGTCTTGCTCGTCATTGACGTTCCCCGGTCCGCGTGGACGACCTGCGGGGTGCCGTGGATGCCGAAGGTCTCCGTCATCATTTCCGCGGCCAGGACCGCGGACTCAGACGCGTGGACCACGGCGCCGACGATGTAGCGGGAGTAGATATCGATCATGACGTAGCAGTCGTAGTACTTGCCCTTGATCGGGCCAGGCAGCTTTGTAATATCCCACGAGAACACGAGCCCGGGGGCGGTGGCTAGCAGTTCCGGGATCGCCCGCGGCGGGTGGCGGGCCAAGCGGCGGCGTTCCTTGACCTGTTTGTTCTCGGCCAAGATCCGGTAGATCGTTGAGATCGACGCTAGGTAGACGCCCTCGTCCAGCAGCTGCGCGTAGATCTGGATCGGCGGTAAGTCCACGAACCGGGCCGAGTTCACCACGGACAGGATCCGGGCCCGCTCCAGGACGCCCAGCTTGTTCATTGGCACCAACGCCGGCCCGGCAGCCGGGGTTCGTGGCGCCCGGGTTGCCGTCGCCCGCGGTATCCCCACCAACGTGGCAGCGGTGCGGGTCGAGATGCCCCGGCGGGTCAGTTCACGGTAGGTGGTCATCACGGTTTCGTCTGCGGTGTTTCGTCCCGCGAGCTCTTCGAAAGATTTTCGAGTAGCTCGTGCATTTTTGACATGATCTCCAACGCCACCTCCGTCGTGGCCAGGCGCTGTTCGGATTGATCGAGCTGGCGGCGGAGCCTGGCGATCTCGGATTGCTCTGGCGTGAGCCGGCCAATCTTCTCTCCGGCTTTCTTGCCCTGCAGCACGCCCGCATCACGAAGCTTTCGCCACTCGGTAATCTGCGAGGAATAGATGCCCTGCTCCCGCAGATACGCCCCGCCCCCATTCCGGGAGATCGCGTCCTCGTAAGCAGCCAAGTGCTCTAGCTTCTGCGCCGGCGTGAACGAGCGCCGCGCGCTCGGGCCACCCGCACGCGGGCCAGGACTGCTGTTCTTACTCATCGAACTATCGTCGCGCACGACGATCAAAGAAGGGCTGGACATGATCGGACTTCCTGGTTCTCGCCCTACGTCAAACGGCGGACTTGCTCTGAGCTACTGGCCTCAACTCACCCTGACACGTAGGG
>NZ_PJJV01000008.1:0-1448 GCF_002929655.1 Cryobacterium sp. M23 | reverse complement strand
GGCGGATTCAACCGGTGGTCGCAACACCGGTGTTTGCGATGAAGAGTAGCTCGTTCATCGCTTCGGCTGGCGTCTTGAATCCGAGTGTCTTACGAGGGCGTTCGTTCAGGGTCTTGGCGACGCCTTCGAGATCGACGAGGGCGTAGCGGGTGAAGTCGGTGCCTTTGGGGAAGTACTGGCGTAGTAGCCCGTTGGTGTTCTCGTTGCTGGGCCGCTGCCAGGGCGAATGGGGATCAGCGAAGTAGATCGGCAGTCCTGTTTGGATGCGGAGTCGGGCGTGTTGGGCCATCTCGGCGCCCTGGTCCCAGGTCAGCGACTTGCGCAGGGTCGCGGGCAGGCCCGTGATGGTCCGGGCGATCGCATCACAGACGGCATCGGCGCCGTGTCCGGCCGTCGCTGGCCCGTTCTTGGCCTGCGCGCCGACCATCTTGTGCTTGCCCATCGGAGGCAGGTGCAACAGCATCGTGAACCTCGTGGTGCGTTCGACGAGGGTCCCGATCGCGACCCCGCCCAGCCCGACGATCAGGTCCCCTTCCCAGTGCCCGGGCACGACCCTGTCGTTGGCTTCCGCGGGTCGGGCGGCGATCATGACCTCCTCTGTCAGGAAGCTCTTGCCGCGCTTGGCACGGGCCCACGGCACTCGCAGCGCCCGACCAGTCCGCAAGGCGGTGGTCAGCTCGCGACGCAGCGCGCCACGATTTTCGATGTAGAGGGCCTGGTAGATCGCCTCATGCGAGATTCTCATGCTCCCATCGTCTGGGAAATCAACTTTGAACCGACCGGCGATCTGCTCCGGACTCCACGCTGTGGACCAGCGGCGATCCTGGCGTGGCCCATGACGACGCCCGTTCCACGCCCTGATCCCGGGAGCTGCAGCGGGCGTGCCGTCAGCGCGCGTGACCGTTCCATCCAACCGAGACTGCACGTACTCGCGCAACCGGGGGCTTCCCGCGAGCTTGGCGGTCTTGGGTCGGCGGGCACGCCGGTCGCAGTGCCACTGGGCGCTCGTGGCACGGTATTCAGACTTGCCGCCGCGCGATGCCGCGTTGCGCCGCAGCTCACGTGAGATCGTCGACGGGGATCGGCTCAACGCCAGCGCGATCTCACGAACTCCAGCGCTCTGGGCCCGCAGGATCGCGATCTCCTCACGCTCGACGAAGGACAAGAATCTTCCTGAGAGCGGTGCCTTGCTGACGTCTCTCATCCCGCCAGCGTGACGGAAGAAGCGAGTCCCGACCGGCGCCGACACGCCGGCCCGCTCGCCAGCCTCCTCGCTCGAGACACCCTGCCCGACGAGGTCCCAGAAATCCTGCCGGTGCTCCCGGCGCCACGCCGGCGGTCGGCCCGGCGACCGCATCGGCTCCCGCCCGAGTTGCGTGGCCATCCAACCCTTCGGACGTCCCATATTCCACCTTCATAATCGAGGTGTTGCTTCCACCGGTTGAATC
>NZ_PJJV01000006.1:0-1365 GCF_002929655.1 Cryobacterium sp. M23 | reverse complement strand
TTAGGCGGCGGCGAGTTCGGGGAGTATCACCGCCTCGTCGATGACCTCGATGGGGTTGTTCATGGTGGCCAGCTCGAGCATGGATGCTTCGGAGAAGTAACGGCGTTCGCCGGCTTCCCACTCGTCATGCTGCTCGATCAGGACCGACCCGGCCAGGCGCAGCAGGGCCGCGGAATTAGGGAACACTCCGACGACGTCGGTGCGGCGTTTGATCTCCTTGTTGACCCGTTCCAGCGGGTTCGTGGACCAGATCTGGCGCCAGTGTCGCCGCGGGAACGCGGCGAACGCGAGGAGGTCGGGTTGTGCGTCGACGAGCATGGCAGCGACCTTGGGGTGCGATCGGCCGAGCATGGTCGTGACTTCTCGGAACTGCTTCTCGATGTGTTCGCGGTCCGGTTGGGCGAAGATGGTGCGGATGATCGAGGCGACCATGTCCTGGGATCCTTTCGGGATCACGGCGAGGACGTTGCGCATAAAGTGAACCCGGCAGCGCTGCCAGCCGGCGCCCTGGAACACGGTCCCGATGGCCTTCTTCAGGCCGGTGTGCGCGTCAGACATAACCAGCTTGACCCCGCCGAGGCCGCGGGTCTTCAGCGACCGAAGGAAGCTGGTCCAAAAGCCCTCGTTCTCGCTGTCACCAACGTCGAAACCGAGGACTTCCCGGCGCCCGTCGGCAGCCACGCCGACCGCGACGACAATGGCCTGGGACACGATCCGGCGCCCAACGCGGGCCTTGCAGTAGGTCGCGTCGAGGAACACGTACGGGAAGTCCTGCGCGGCGAGGGTGCGGTCGCGAAACTCGGCCACCTCAGCGTCCAGGCCCGCGCAGATCCGGGACACCTCCGACTTCGAGATCCCCGTGTCCGCTCCGAGGGCCTTGACCAGGTCGTCGACTTTGCGGGTCGAGACGCCGTGGACATAAGCCTCCATCACGACAGCGAACAACGCCTGGTCGACCCGACGGCGACGCTCCAGGAGCGCGGGGAAGAACGACCCGGCGCGCAGCTTCGGGATCTTCAGATCGAGGCCCCCGGCTGTGGTCGTCAGGGTGCGCGCTCGGGTGCCGTTGCGGTAAGTGGTGCGGTCGCCAGAGCGCTCGAACGGGGCTGCACCGATGAACGCGGTCGCCTCCGCATCGATCAATTCTTGATACAAGGTTTCGGTCGCGACGCGGATGCGGTCGGTGACATCGGTGAGTTTGAGTTCTCCCAGCAGGTCGAGCAGGGCAGACTGGTCTAGAGCCATCGTGTGGTGTCCTTTGTGAGTTGCTTTAGTCGGTACTCACTGACCATCCCACGGTGGCTCTTTACATTGACGAAGCAACGCTCAAGAGCGGGAAACCACACCACTCACGGGGACGTAACC
>NZ_PJJV01000003.1:0-1262 GCF_002929655.1 Cryobacterium sp. M23 | reverse complement strand
CTGGGGTGACCCGGTCTTTTCGGACGGGGTCCTTGGTTTCATTTTAGGCGGCGAGTGTGAGTTTGATGAGGCGTTCGGTGGGTGTTGAGTAGCCGAGAGTTTGGTGCAGGCGAACGTTGTTGAAGTGGTGAACGTAGTTGATGACTTCGGTGCGGGCCTTGCGCCTTGTCGTGAAGGTTTGCCAGTTGAGGCTTTCGCTCTTGAGTTTGGAGAAGAACGTTTCGGCGGCGGCGTTGTCCCAACACTGCATCTTCGCGCCCATGGAGCGGATGATGCCGTGTCGGCCGCAGTACTTCGTGAACCGTTTCGACCGGTATTGGACTCCGTGGTCGGAGTGGAAAACTGCTCCTGGTTTGACGTGGCCGGTCTCTAGGGCCATGTTCATGGCCCGGGTGATGAGTTGGGTGGTCATGCGGGCCCCGGTCGCGTGGCCGAGCACGGAGCGGGAGGCTAGGTCGATGACGGTCGCGAGATAGAGCCAGCCTTCCTGGGTGTGGATGTAGGTGATATCACCGACGAGGATCGTGCCGACGCTCAGCGAGGTGAAGTCCCGCAGGAGCAGATCGACCGGGTCGGCCAGTCGGGAGGCCCGCTGGTAGCGGATCTTGAAGGCGCGTTCTGCAGCTGGGGAGATTAATCCCAGATCGTGCATGATTCCGGCGATGGTTTTGCGGTTCACCGGGACCCGGGCCCGGTTCAGAGCCGCGGTGACTTTGCGGTATCCGGCCGCGCCCTTGGACTCGGCGAACGCGATCATCACCTGCGCGGTGAGGTCTTCATGCCGCCTCTGCGCGGGCGCGGTGACGTGGTGCGACCAGTCGTAGAACCCTGATGTTGATACTTTGAGCCGGCGGCAGAGGTAGGCGATGGGGAAGTCGGCCTTCATCCGGGAGATCATTTCGAACCGTTGTCGTTTTGATCGAGTTCCAGGAAGAAGGCCTTCGCTTTTTTCTCGAAGTCGAGATCCCTCCGCAGCAGGGCGTTTTCCTTCTCCAGGTCCCGGATCCGTTTCCGGGCTTGCGGCGTGAGCTCACCAGCAGGATCGATGGTCTTCAGCCTCGCGGAGTTGACCCAAGTCCACAGAGTCCGGTGGTTGATCCCGAGCGCTGCGGCGACTTTCACGATCGATTTGTCGCCCTCCGCGACGCGGGCCACCGCGGCAGCCCGAAACTCCGGGCTGAAGTGTTTGTGTTTCTCGTGTTCCATTTGTCTATCCAATCCTGAATTCAGGAGGACTGTCCGGAAACACCGGGTCACCCCAG
>NZ_PJJV01000002.1:0-1181 GCF_002929655.1 Cryobacterium sp. M23 | reverse complement strand
GAGTCGGCGAGGACGTGGGCGGTGTCCGCGGTCATGCCCTGCGCCCGGTGAATGGTCGACGCGTAGCCGAGCTCGACGTTGTTCTGCACGTACTCGGCGGGGAGGGTGATGCGGCCACCGTGCCCGGCATGGGTGACAGTCAACGCCCCGTCAGCTTGCACCTTCCCCACCGTCCACACGTCACCGTTTTTGACCCGGTCGGTGCCGCGCCCGGTGCGGAGAGTGGCGTCGTTCAAGCGGGTCACGATCCGATCGCCCTGGTACGCGGCCAACCCGTCGCGCAGCTGCGAGGACTTCTTCCCGGAGACGAGGCCCGAGCCCATCCGGTAGGCCTGGGCCCGCGTGTTGAGATCAGTAACGGTCACGTTTTGTTGGGCAAGCATGACAGTGTTCTTGCCGGCTTCGTCGTCGTGCTGCCAGGCGGCGAAGACGTGGTCGGTCATCCGGTCGATGCTGCCACCGGTAACCCGGTTGTTGTCCACGTACCAGCGGAACGGGTCCCCCACCGTGACCGGGTCGCGCAGCTGCCTGGTTGCTTCGGCCTCGGCCGGGGACGTGAACCGGTGGATCTCCTCGAGCTTGACGGACCCGACTTCACGTTCCAGTAGGCGCAGCGCCCCGCCGGACTCGACGGCTGCGAGCTGCCGGTCGTCGCCGATCAGGCGCACGTGCGCGCCGTGACGCTCGGCAATGCTGGTGACCTTCGCGAGGTTGAGGGTGCCGGCCATGCCGGCCTCGTCGACGACGATGATGTCCCCCGCCCGCAGCTTCAACTCTTCCGGGTGGCGACTGTCCGGGGTGGCGTCCCCGTGGGTGTCGTAGGCGCGGACGAAGGAGTGGATGGTGGCCGCCGGGACTTCGACGGCGTCGCGGAACACGGCGGCCGCCGTAGCCGAGGGTGCCAACCCGATCAGGCGGCCGCCGGCCTGCTCGGTGGCGCGGGCGGCCAGCGCGAGGGCGGTGGTCTTCCCGGCGCCGGCGGGCCCGGTCGCAACGACGAGGAGCGTGCCGGATGTCGTGAACTCGCGCGCCAGGGCCCGCTGCCCGGCATCCAACGGTCCGGTGTGCCGGGCTGCGGTGCGGTCGAACTCGGCCACCGTGATGGGGGCGATCGTGCGGGTGCGGCCGGCGTCCAACAACGTATCTTCGGCGGCGAGGAGGCTGGTGGAGGTGAAGAGCAT